>UNSK01000003.1 GCA_900552525.1 Candidatus Gastranaerophilales bacterium
TTGCATCCCGCCACTCTTAATAATTACTGCTCTAGAATATAATTCAGAAGTGTTCGCACACCTGCGCCGGTTGCGCCTTTTATGAATTCTTTTTGAGGTTTATCTAAGAAGGCAACTCCTGCAATATCAATGTGTGCCCACTTAACGTCTTTTACAAACTTTTGCAGGAACACTCCTGCTGTAGAAGCTCCGCCCCATCGTGAGCCGGTATTCTTCATATCTGCGATATCGCTTTTCAAGCTGTCAAAGTATTCATCCCATAGAGGCAGCTGCCAGTACTTTTCACCGTTTCGCTCAGCGGTGTTTATAAGGTTTTTAACAAGAGTATCGTCGTTACCCATAATACCTGCTGCATTTGTACCCAGTGCAACCATGCAGGCTCCTGTCAGGGTCGCTAGGTCTATTACTTCATCAACACCTAATTCGCAGGCGTAGCAGAGTGCGTCAGCGAGGGTCAATCTGCCTTCGGCGTCTGTGTTATCAACTTCAATTGTTTTGCCGTTTTTGGCTGTTAAGATATCACCCGGTTTGTAAGCGCTGCAGCCAGGCATGTTTTCGCACGCTGCGATAATACCGTGGACTTCAACCTGAGGATGGAATTCTCTTATAATACTCATTACTCCAAGTACGCAGGCAGCAGCTGACATATCGTCTTTCATTGAAAGCATAGATGATGCAGGCTTTATGTCAAGTCCGCCGCTATCAAAAGTAATACCTTTACCGATTATAGCAATTTTCTTTTTCGGGTTGTCTACTTGATATTTCATGTGAATAAATTTCGGTTCTTGCGAACTTCCTTTTGCTACTGCGAGGAATGCTCCCATGCCTAATTTTTCACATTCTTCTTTATTGTACACAACAGTATCTAAGCCGAAATCACATGCTATATTTGCAAGTTCTGTCGGCGTTGCAAATTGAGCTGGTTCGTTTGCAAGGTTTCTGGCGAAAGCCATAGCAGAAGCGATTTTTTCAGCTTTTTTAACAATCTCTGCATTTGCTTGTACATAAACTTCTTGTACTTTATTTTCTTTCTTTTCTGACTTGTATTTGTCAAAAGCATAATCTCCAATGAAAGCACCCATTGTGAATTGTTCTGAGTAATCAAATTCAATTCCATCGAGAGAGAATGCTAGTTTTTTTGCTTCCATTTGCATGGCTTTTTTAACTGCTTTTGCTATAGCTTCTCTCATTTTATTAGGGTTAAATTCTGATTTTTTCCCCAGCCCGAGAACGAGGACTTTTCTGTAGATTTCTTTTCCATAAGTTGGCAAAAGGTAGGTTTCTCCGAATTTGCCTTTAAAATTATCTTGCTCAACAGCGTATTTGTTGGCAAGCTCATTAGTTGTATTTTCGTCTTCAAACTTGTTAACAACAAGGATATCGGCTTCAATACTTTTTGCATCTTGAACAACTTTGATTTCCATGGTTCAAAACTCCTTTCTTTTTCTAGTATTGTATATAATTTGAAGAGGTTTTTAAATACGCTAATTAGATTATTAAAACAAAGTATTTGACATTAAATTTTTTTTGTTTTAATATAATCTATGTTGACAGCCGGTATACGGGCGTTTAGCTCAGTTGGTAGAGCGTCTCCCTTACAAGGAGAGGGTCAGAAGTTCGAGTCTTCTAACGCCCACCATAAAAAAGACAGTGACAATAAGTTATTGTCTTTTTTATTATGCTTGTTTTTGCTTTTTTTCTGCCTTTACGCTATCGTGCAGGAAGCAGACAAACGGCAAAATCAGGATTACTGCGACAGCAAAGTATCTAAAGGTTTCGACATAACCCCATAACGTTGCCTGCTGTCTAAGTATATTATGTATCTGAGCCTGAGCCATATGTGTTGCTGTCGGAAGATCGACCTGAGTTATAAATGAAGAAATCATTGAGTTTAATCTCTCTGCATAAACACTATTTGTTTCAGTCAAAGATTTAATCATCATATGTTGGTGCATTTGAGAAAATCTTGTAATCATTGTTGTTGCAATTGATGTTCCGATGGCAGCACCGATATTTTTCAACAGGTTCTGAACCCCGGATGCGTTTGTCTGTGCCTCATTCGGAAGCGTCGCGCAAGAAATATTTGCAAGCGGCACCATTGCCATAACCATTCCCAGACCAAATACGAAGTTTGGAAAAGCAATATCTACAAGTGATATAGACGTGTTGATTTCTCCAAACAGAAGCCCTGCGGAGGCAAGGACTATTAAACCAACCGTTACAACCGGTTTAATACCAACCTTTGAAACAAATATACCGCAAAGTATAGATGCCAGGAAGCATCCTGCACCGCGCGGTACCATTGATATTCCGCTTAAGAATGATGTATACCCGAGCAAAGATTGCAGCATAGACGGCAATATTGAAGCCGATGACATCATGACTCCCATCAAGACGATTTGACCCATTGTGCCAATAAGAAAATTGTGGTTTTTTAGCACAGAAAGGTCTATCAAGCCGGTGTGCGTCTTGCTTTTTTTTATCTGAATATAAACAAATGTCAAAAAAGAGAATAAAGAAACTGCTGATAACTGGCAAATCCATGTTGCATTAAACCAGTCTGCATCGTTTCCTTTATCCAGCACAACCTGCAAAGTCAAAAGCCAGAGAGCAAGGAAAACAAATCCGCTTATGTCCATAGTAACATTTTTTTGTTTTTTTGAATATGGCGGCTCTTCAATGAATTTATGCGACAGAATAAGTGCAATTATACCAAAAGGTATGTTAATAAAATAAATAAACGGCCAAGAGAAATTTTCTGTAAGCCATCCGCCGACAGCAGGCCCCATAATCGGCGCCATAATTACCCCGAGCCCGAAAATTGCCATTGCGGTAGAAAGTTTTTCTTTCGGAAATATTTCAAAAATCATTGCCTGTGCAATCGGCATAATACCGCCGCCTCCAACGCCCTGCAGAATTCTTGAAAACAGCATCATTGTCATGGAATTTGATATTCCGCAGAAAATTGACGCAATCGTAAATACAACTATACTCAGCATAAAATACTGTTTTCGACCGAAGAGTTTGCTGAAAAAGTCAACTGCCGGAATTGCAATGCCGCTTGCTACAAGATAACTCGTAATAATCCAGGTTGATTCATTATGGCTTACTGAAAATGTTCCTGCCATATAAGGAAGCGCTACGTTCGAAATCGTTTCATCCAGCGCATACATAAATATGGATAGCATAAGAGGTACCATTGTAATCCACGGATTTAACTTGAAACTCCACTCCTCGTGTCCATTTAATGCTTCTTCCGACATAGTACCTCCGTCAACATGTAGATTTTTCTACACGTTATTAAAGCATATATTTTGTGAATTTGCAAGTTTTTTATTTATTCAAATTTAATATTGAATTTAGTGACAGCATCTTCACGAATTGTTTGGAGTGCAGAAATTACATCATTTATCCTTATTTTTAAACCTGCACTGGCATCTTTTATATGCTCATCAAGAGCATTAGCTATTTTTCTGTAGGTTTTCAGCCCTTTATCAGTAATTTTAATTTGCATTACGATTTTAGACCCCTGTTTTACAGGTGTTCTTGTAATAAGTTTTTTTTCTTCAAGAGATTTAAGGAATTTACCTGTGTGTGCTCGGCCTTTTAAAATCAATTTGGCAATTTCCATTTGTATTATATTAGGGTTAATGTAGAGGCAGTCCAGAATAATAAATTCTTCCTGAGAGATTGGAAATTTTTGCAGTTCAAAAAAACATCTTGTTGCTTCATGGAGCACTCTTGATGTTAATTCCAGCTCATATGGAAGTGTTTTAGTATAATGTTCCAAATTACGACCCTCATACTAATTTTATTTTAAGCACACTTTTTTTGCAAACCTATTTAATACCTTTGAGTTCAACATCAATATTTCCGTTATTCAAATCGCCTGAAAGTTTTACTCTGAAATAAGCATTTTTAGAAGCATCAGATTCTATTGATGGAATTTTATCAAGTTTATCTTTGTATAAATCCATTGTGCTTTCCGGACGGAAAACAATATTTAATATCCAGTTAAGCGGTATAAATAATATTTTTATACCCTTAGGAGCTTCTTTATTATATTTGCCGTACAAGCTTAAATCTGCAAATTCTTGTTCAATATCGTAATCGCCTTCGATAAATAATGATAGAAATTTTTGCTGTGACGTGAGATTAATATCTTTGAGCTTTGAATTATCTACATAGAAAGAACCTTTAATATTGGATTGGAGTGCTTTTTTACTCGTCAAATCTGCATTTGTTAAATCTGCTATTTTTATCTTTTTCGAATTTTTTAACATAAATTCAGTACTTCCGAGCTGCGGCAAAAATCCCTCTTTAATCTGAAAACATGCACAAGCTTTAATCTCTTGTAAATTTTTAGCTGTATTAAGATGTAATATAGCATCAGCAGTACCATTTACCTGCTCCGGAAGATTAAATAACATATCTGCAGCTGTATTGGAGTCAATGTTTTTAGCTGCAAAATCAATGCAAGAAGATGCGTCTGCAAAATTATATCTGCCTGATGCAGTTAAAGTACCGTTTGCAAACTTTAACTCAGGCATTGAAAACCTGAAAGTATTATCTTTTAAACTCCCATTTAGTTCGATATTTTTAATAACTATCCGGTCTTTTTTTATTTTACCTATTCTTACTTCCCAATTTTCTATATTAATATCGTTGTCCTTAATTTTTGATGCAATGTCAGTATGTCCAGAACTAAAATTCTGAGATTTACGTATAATCAATTCGTTTAAAAACATATTCATTTTATAAATTATGATATTTTTACTGAATTTGTTGCTTGCATCTATATCACAGAAAAAGTTTTCGCTTTCATATGTTCCGTCAGCTTTTATGTATATTTTTTCTTTCTCTGAAATAATTTTTGCTCTGCTAACAAAGAAGTTTTTAAACCTTGTATTAATAAGTTCAAATTTTCCGAATATTTGATTTTTTACGAAGTCATATTTCAAGTCCCCGTTAAACTCGCCTCCGTCGACGTATTCACCGAAAGAACCGGTTACAGAAACGGGGGCAAAGCCATTTGTTTTGCAAGTCAAAAATTGAGGCTTCATATGATCATTTTGTTTAATTAATAGGCCGTTTCCGGTAAGTATATTTTTTATAGAGTCATTTTGTATTAGAGAATAATCATAATTCGTTATGTAGAGCTTATTTCCGTCTTTATAGGTTTTAAGTAAGAAGCGTCTTTGCTTATCTCTAAGACCGAGATAGGCTTTTTTATAGAGCAAATCAGATTCTTCTTTTAGTTTAACCAGGTACAGAACATCAATTTTCTTATGTTTAATTTTATAAACAATTTTTGCGTCTGCAGAATTTAGAATAGTTAAATCAGGTATATATTTGAAATTTCCATGAAGTGTAGTATTAAGTTCACCATATACTTCTTTTTCAGATGTTCCAAGGTGCGTAATGTTTAGTATATGATTTACTTTCTCTCCTCCAAGAAGACCATCTGCGTCGGATGTTACAGTTTTACCCTTAAAGTTAAAAACGGCTTTCTCAAAATATAGTGGAATATTAAACCATACAGCGTTAGCACTAAGTTTTTTAGCTGTACATATTCCATATACTCCCGAGTTTTTAAAATTTAAATCAACATCTATTCTGCCGCCATAGTTAATAAAGTTTTCTATGAATTTTTTTGCCGGATCCTGTGATTTCTGGTAAACGAGCAGGGCTTTTTCAATCTGGTTTACTGGAAGATTCCGGCCGGTAACGTGAAAATCATAATTTCCCTTTTTATCAGTCAGTTTTCCTGTAATACTAAGTGCAGAACCAAATTTTATGCTTTGCGCAAAGACAGACGACCCTGTGTTTTCCAGAGTGCCTAAAAATTTATTATGTAGAAACTTAGTTTTTGCTTCTCCTTTAAATTTTGCCAAATGGCCGTCATAAGAGATGTCTTGTATATTAAGGTTTATACTTTTTGAAATATATTCCAGACGCTTAATATTTATTTCTGGAATTTTATTTAGATTAAATGAGCTGTTGGAGGATTTTTTATGTGCGAATTTATTTCCGTCAATAAAAATATAGTCAGCGTTGATTGATTGAACTGCTAATTTTTTTATATCAGCAGACGCATGAATTTTTTCGACATAAATTGAAGCGCCGGATTTAACTATATCTGCGTCTAATTTTACCCCAAGAGCCGGTGTAATCTTTATTTTTAAATTTTCGGTTTCTGTGCATATACCTGTTACAGAACAGATGTTATCTTCTAGATATTCAGGAACTATAAAGATTAAAACAAGGTACAGTAATAAGCTTGAAATAAAGAACGCAGATAAAAAATATATTAATATTGTTTTGAAGGTTTTCATTTGATTTACATTTTACATTAAATCAATCATATTGTTAATACGCATGAGTTTTTCAAGCTGGCAATTTTTTAGTTTAACATCAATAATATATCTTATTGCCTCAAGGTCGCTTTGAGGTTCAGGTAAAAGCAGCTCTACAGGAGAAATTTTAAATACCTGACAAACTTTATCTATTGTTTCTGCTGTTGGCAGGTATCTGTTATGTTCAATATTACGATAACCTTGAACGCTCATGTCAATTTTTTCTGCAAATTGTTCCTGTGTAAGATGAAGCTTGAAACGTATTCTCCTAATGCCATTCGTAATTAATTCTTGATAATTCATATTGACATTGTTGCTTATACTAATGTAAAATAAAACTAATCATTTAGACAAATAAGTAATATAAATAATTATTCAAAGTGCAAAATAGGATTTTATGTATGAATAGAGATGCTATATTTGGATTATCCTGGATGATATTAATTCTGGGTGCAATAATTAATTTATTCAGCACCGGTGCTGATATAGCAAAAGTGCTAATTTGGCTTGGAATATGCGGTATGGGGATACGTAACTGGTATAATTAACCTTTCAATAGGATCTTTCGATAAAAAGAGTTTCAGATAAATTTCTGGAACTCTGTCTTTATTTTTTTTGTAAGCAGTGCTTCAATTATAGGCATAAGTTTAGAATTAGCATTATAACGCTCGTTCAGCATTTGATTTTGAAGAGGTGATAATTTTTTCTGGCAGATTTCCTTAAATTTTGTTACAGATACAATTTGTTTTATGTGGTAGGAAACAAATCTCAGTATATAGCCGTCAAATTCATTTTTTAACTCTTCTGCTAAACCAAGATTGTTAATTAGTTTTTTTACACAGTCAATTGATCTGAATAAACAGAAGTTTTTATCAGATTTTGAACGGATTGCAGAGTTTTGGCGAATAAGATAATTATAGAGGCATTTATCAGAATACCCTATTTTAGCGGCATTCAGTGAGGCTCCGAAGACAAAAACGTTATCTTCTGCAAGGCTGCAATTGGCAAAATGCAGCCTGTGTTTTTTTATAAGCTCATGTTTGTAGAATTTATTCCAAGAGGCGGGATGCATTCCTCCTAAAATACGTGGTTTAATATCACGCCAGTAAAAATTTTCATCTTCTTTTATGTCGTAAAATCTTTGTAACCTGTCATGCAGATTATAACGACCCAATATGTTTCCATTCTCTCCCACTTTATTAAAATTAAATACGACCATGTCGCAATTTTGGCGTTTTGATTTATTGTACAATGTTTCCAGTGCATCAGGTTCAAACCAGTCGTCAGGGTCTAAAAACGCTATATACTCGCCTTTAGCAGCTTTTAGACCGTTATTTCTTGCACATCCTGCTCCCTGATTTTTTTGATTAATTATTTTTACTCGACTGTCCTTTGCTGCATAATCATTCAAAATAGTCAAGGAATTATCTTTAGAACCGTCATTTACGCATATAAATTCTGCCTCTTTCAATGTTTGGTTCTGGAGCGAGGTCAAAGCTTTTGCCAGATATTTTTCCTGATTATAAATTGGTAATATAACGGAAACTTTGGTGTGCATAACGTGGACTCCATTTTTATCTATTTTAGATAAAAAACGTAAAAGAAATAATTTGCTAACTGGTGGCAAATTATTTTTTTAGAGTTTTTCATATATAGCAAGGAGTTATTGACATGCAGATTTTATTTAATCCTCAATATACAAACTTGCAATTTCAGGGAAGAAATGATACGTTTTGGAAAGCTTATAACAGAGAGATGAATGGAATTCCGCTGAAAGATACGATACTCAAATCAATCAGTGATGAAAATAATTTGTTAGGCGAGGGGTTATCAAAGAAGGGGTATGGCTTAGCAGGTATAAAGGATTATGTTATAAGAATTTATAAAAATTGTTTTAAAAAAGAAGATTTAGATAGAGAATTTGTAAAACCGAAGAATGATTATTTAAATACTCTTGAAGGCGTAGTATTATGTATTCCTGGAAAAATTGATATTGTAAAAAAGAAAACCGGAGAAAGCCTCGGGGTTGATAAATATGCCGAACGTATTCAAGTTACAGATTCTCATCCATTAAGAGATGTTAAGGTTACACGTGAAGAAACGCTCAAAGCTTTAAATATATATGAAAAATTAAAGGATTTTCCTGTTAAATCATATAAACAAGCATATTTGCAGATGAAAAAATTCTGCAAAAAAACAGGTTTTCAATTTGATATTATTAGTCCTAACAATATATTAATTGATACAAAAGCAAAGAAAATTAACCTTATTGACCCGGTTACACCTAAGGTTAACAAACCTGTTCACGGTGATAACGCAGATTTTTCAAAATATCATGGTTGTGACAGCTTATATCCTGTAATATGTGATTTTATAATGCAGAAGGAGCATCTTGAAAATCTTACAGCAGATGAGAAACTTAAGTGGAAAAAGTCCATAAATGTAATTATTGCAAAATGTATTTCTGCAGGAAAAATAGCAGGTTTCGATAGAAATATAAAGCAGCTGAGAGTTTTGTACGAAAGAATTGAAAGATTTTGGAATACAAATGAGCTTTGCAATAGATATGATAATTTTATAGATATGTATTCCGGTATAATTAATCAAGAAAAAACGATTACTGCTGCACTTAATTACAAAAATAGTGAACAGGAGAGGATAAAAGAAATATCAAGGCTTGATGCAGCGAATTTTGAAGAGATAAAACCTGTATTTGAAAAAATCCTTGAAGCGCCTCACCAACCGAAGGTAGAATTTCCAGAAATTATAAATGCTGTTCTTGATAAGGTTTTTGAATATGGGAGTGATGCAAAATCTCTTGTGCCGGCTCTGGAATTGTTGTTTGATAAGGAAATATTTTGTACAACAAAAAAACGCCTGTACAGATTGTTTATTGCCCTTGAGCCAGAGAATAAAAAGTTTTTAGATGAAATAGGCAAGAGTGCTAAAAATCCAATAGAGAAGATGCTTTTTAAGCAGGAGTTTACAGATTTGTATAAAAAATCCGGAAAACATTCACAGGAGATTTATAAAGATGCTGTAAGCGGTGCAACTATTCCCCAAGAGCTTGCTGATAAATTATGGATAAGCAGAACCTGTACAAATACAGGAAGCATGCAGGAAATATCAATAAAAAACATGATTAAAGCATACAACTATATTGAATCTGTAAAAAATCGCAAGCCAGAGGTTGCGGATTTAGTTAAACTACATAAAATAGTTTTAGCAGACACTCCGGGGCAGGAGCTTATAGGCGGCAGGCTGCGTACGCCTGAAACAGACGAACTCGTAAGACAAATCTTTCACGTAACAAAAGACCCGAAGAGTGTTGTAAATGATTATTCTGCAAGTAAAGATGTGGTCGAGGACCTGAAAAAACTGGATGAATACATTAATAAAAACTACGATACTATGGATTGCTTTACACATGCTGCAAATATTTTTTCAGAAGTTATCAGGATACATCCGTTTCTTAATGGTAACGGCAGAGCCGCAAGACTATTTACAGAAGAGTTTTTATTAAGTAAAGGATATCGTCTGGATAAGTGGCCGGAAGAAATTTTATACAGAAAAATATATTCGGCAGACGAGCTTGCTGAATATATCAGAAGGAGTTCTAATTTTATTGCTCTCTAAAAACTTTTTAAAATGAAAAATTAAACCGGATTTCAGATAACCTGAAATCCGGTGTTTAAATTCGGAAACGGTGGGATTCGAACCCACGATACAGGTTGCCCCATATAACACCTTAGCAGGGTGCCGCCTTCAGCCTACTCGGCCACGTTTCCTCGGCAACAAATTAATAATAACATAAATATATTTTTTTTCCAAATTAAAATCCTGATTGAAAAATCAGGATTCAAAATATACTCTCAACTATCTTAACAGACAGGGGGTAAATATAACGTTTGGCTTGATATTTTTATCAAAACCAAATGCTTGAACCCCTACTTCACAGCCTGCAGCTTAACCTGAATTCCTGATTCAGCATTAATTGTAACTGCATTGGATACTGCCATCGCCCTGCGTTTTTTAGCTCCTCTTAATATAAATTCAACTCCGCTAAAAGTATTGTTTGTTGGGGTTGCAATCTTTTTTAACATATCCTGTTGTCCTTTCCGATAAATGTATTTGCCTGTATTATACTTATCGGCATTTTTCGAAAAAACTTTAGGATTTTGAAAGAAAGATTTACATTTGTTTACATATCTAAAATTTTCTGATAAATTTCATTTTTATTCAGATTATAAAGCGTAGAAAGGATTACAGCGATTTCCTTAGCCTTAAACCCTTTTTCCTGCAATTTTTTGATTTTAAAGTCAACATCAGTGATAACTGGGTTTTCGTCGGCATAAACCATACATACAATTTCGCCCTTAATTCCACCCTGAAATTTTTGGGTAATTTCATCAGCACTGCCTGTTACAACCTCTTCAAAAAGTTTAGAAAGCTCTCTTGCAAGGGCAAAACCAGCTTCCGGCCGGACTTTCTGTATTACCTTTATTGTTTTTAATATTCTTTCCGGTGAATCATAAAATACAGTGTTGATAGATGTATAGTTTTTTAAAGCTTCCTCAATCTGCTTTTCTGTACGCGGAATAAACCCGATGAATGCAAATTCTTCACAGCTTCTTGGTACGCTGGAGAGAAATGTTGTTACTGCACACGCTCCCGGCAGTGAGGTTACACTGAATCCATTTTTAACCAGTTCTTGTATAATAACTCCGCCCGGGTCGCAAATCATAGGTGTTCCGGCATCTGACACCAGTGCTATTGTTTTTCCGGTCCTAAGCTCATTCAAGAAAAAATCAACACGTTCACGCTCATTGTATTTATGATAAGAAATACATTTAGTTCTTATATCATAATGGTTAAGGAGCTTTTGCGTTACTCGGGTGTCTTCGCACGCAATAAAATCAACATCTTTTAGAGTTTCAATTGCTCTAAGAGTAATATCCTTAATGTTTCCAATCGGTGTTGGAACTACGTAGAACTGAAATTCTCTAGCCACTTAATTATCCCATTTTGTTTTTTCTAAAAAAGTTTTGACTGCATCCGTAAGACTTTCCGGTGTTACCAGTGATGTTTCACCCTTGGGCGGAATTTCTTTTGCGGCTTCAATAATGCTTGAGCGGACTTTGTTGTATAAGCTTAAAGTTACATATAGAAGAATTGAAGAAACTCCAACGCCGGCCATTGCGGCGAGGAATTTCTTTGCAACTTTTCTTTTACTTACTGGCTGCTTATAAGGAATGGTGCTGTTTCCCATACCCTCCGGCTCTGCCATGACCGGCGATATAAGCGTAAGCATAAGTAAAACTGTAATAATTTTATTCTTCAGCATCTTTCTTAACAGGCTTTCTTGTTCTTTTTTGTGAATTTCTGTTTGGTCTGCGTGTACGTTTTGCAGGTTTAGCTTCTGCTTCGGGTTCTTCCGCTTTAACTTCTGATTGAACTTCTACAGGTTTTTCCGGCTCTTCTGTCTTTACGGCAGCGTTTTCAGCAATTACAGGTGCTATTTCGGAAGCTTCGTTTATGACTGTTTGAGCTGTATTTTCTGCAAGAACATCAGCCTCTTTTATTTTTCTGCTTCTGCCTCTTCCTTTACCTTTTTTAACTTCCTTTTCTTCTTTAATCTCATTAACTTCGGTCTGGGCAGTTACAGAAGGATTTTCACTAACCTGTTCGAGTTTTTCTTCTTGTATTGGCTGCTGTTGTTCTTTAACTTCTTCTGGTTTATTGAACTTGTTATTATTGAATTTTTTCTTGTTACCCATAGGAAGTTTTAATTTTGCTGCTTTAGCACGATATTCGCCTTCTGATGTTGCAGAAGCAAACTTAATATCTTCCATAATATAACCGTTACCCTGACAGTGAGGGCATCGTTTTGCAAAAATTTCACTGATTGCCTGTCCCTGACGGTGTCTTGTCATTTCTACAAGGCCTAAATCAGAAAGCTGGCCGACTTGCGGTTTTGCTTTGTCTGATTCAATTGCCATCTCAAGTTCTTCCATCATTGCAAGCTTATCTACGCGCGATGTCATATCAATAAAGTCAATGATAATCATACCGCCAATGTTACGAAGTCTAAGCTGGCGTGCAATTTCGTGGACTGCTTCAATATTTGTTTTCAGTATTGTTTCGTCCTGAGTTGCAGAGTTTGTAAACTTACCGCTGTTAACGTCAATTACTGTAAGAGCTTCAGTTGTTTGAATAAACAGATATCCGCCGGATGGCAGATTAACTTTCATCTGCAGAGCTGCTTTAATTTCTTTGTGGATATCCATTGCAACTAAAAGCGGTTCAGAACCTTTGTATAGTGTGACGTTGATGTTTTTATTCATATGCCAGTTCTGGAGTATATTTTGAACTCTATTTAAGGCAAAAGCTGTGTCAACAACGATTTCTTGAGTTTCTTCACTGCAAGCTTCTCTTATTACTCTGTATAGTAAATCCTGATCTCTGTATAAGAGGCTTGGCGGAGTCATGCTTTCAGCAGAGGTAATAATATTGTTCCATTTCTCAAGCAGGATTTCTAAATCTTCCTGAATATCGCTTTCAGACTGGCCTTCTGCTTCTGTTCTTACAATTACCCCGACACCTACCGGTTTAAGCAGGTTTAAGATTGATTTTAATCTTGCTCTTTCCTTTGCAGATGTAATTTTTTTACTTACGTTAATTCCAGGCTCGTTAGGCATAAGTACCAGAAATCTTCCCGGGAGAGAAATCTCTGTTGTAACTCTCGGGCCTTTGTGTCCTACAGGTTCTTTAACAACCTGAACAACTATTTTCTGTTTAGGTTTTAGCTTATCCTGTAAAGCACCTTTACCCATAACATCCTGAGCATGTAAGAAGCCCATTTTATCAGAGCCTACATTAACAAATGCAGCTTCAATTGACGGTAAGATATTTTCAACCTGAGCGAGGTAAACATCTCCGAGGATGATTTCTCCTCTGTGAACATAAAACTCTGCAACTTTTCCTTTTTCAATAACCGCAGCAATATTATCGCGCTCGGCTATGACTATTTTGTTAGCGACTGTTTCTTTCATCGTTTTTAAATCCTTTTCTTATATGGGGTAAAAAGTACATACGTACTTTTTACATCTCGTTTAAACTTTCATTCAAAAATCTGACTCTCGTTATATCAAATATTTGATCAGGGTTTACCAATCTCATCAAGTCATCAGCTCTCAGAGCAGGAATGTCAGACCCTTGACCGGTTTTTAGACATATGAACAGATTGTTGTCTTCAAATCTATATGTACCTATAGATTTCTTAAAATCTGTTGTTTTTTCAAAACCTTTTTTATTTTTCTTCGTGATTAAAATCTCATTTGAAGATAAAACTTTATCTACATCATACCGAAATTTTTCAAAATTGTAAAGTGAATTTTCATTTGATTTATAATATGGAGTTATGCGGTATTCAGCCCACTGAGCTTCAATATCTACAGCCTTAGCATATCTTTCTATCCTCTTTACAGCGGTTATTTCTGCACCTTGCGGAAGGTTTGGATTAATAATTTCTTTTATTTCTTCTTCATTAAGGTTATCATAAATTTCGATATCAACCAGTTCGCCTTCGCTCTGAGCGAATAGAGGCAGTGCAATTCCCATTGAAACCTTCATTGTAGGATTAAATCCTAGAGTATAAACCATATTAAGGCCGCATCTTGCAAGGACTTTATGGAATGTATTCTGCCAGTCAAGGTGTGAAAAGTATCTCAAAAGTCCTTTTTTAGTAATTGTAAGTCTATATCTGTAAACCGGAATATTCGGGTCGACATGTGCTCTGGCAGGGTCTTGAGGTACAATAGCAGAAATCTTTTCTGCTTCCTCAGAGGCTTTGAAAGGTTTTGCAAGAACTTTACGGGTTTTTAATGAAGGACAGACACCGCAGTTAACACATCTGTGTTCACATGTCGGTTGTAAATTAAACTCACAGCCTTGCTCGAACGCCTCCTTATGCTCGTTTTGCAGCCATTCTTTGCTTAAGCCGACATTAATAAAATCCCACGGGAGAGTTTCATCAAGCCTGTATTCTTTCTGGGCAAGTTTTTCAAGAGAAAATCCGCACTCATCTGCAGTTTCTTTCCATACATTTTTGTCAAAATATTCACCCCAGGCATCGAGGTAGCATCCTTTTTTATAAAGCGCTTCTATGTATTTGCACAGGTTTACATCGCCTCTTGTAAGAACTGCTTCAATTTGTGAAACAAACTTTTCGTGATAGTTAATTTTTACCCCTTTGATATGTTTTGTTTTTTCTTTCAGGTAATTTATATGTGCTGTAACTTCGTCTAAATCCATTTGCGGACACCATTGGAAAGGCGTAAGTGGTTTAGGAACAAATATTGAAAGCGTACAGGTTATTTCAAATCCGTGTTTCAAATCTTTTTCACGTTTTATAAGTTTTGCACGGTACTTAATCTTATTCAAAAGTTCCGCCATTTCGTCCATGTCCTCAAGAGTTTCAGTCGGGAGCCCCGCAATAAAATAGAATTTTATCTTTGACCATCCGTTTTCGTACAACGTAAGCGCTGCATTAATTATTTGTTCTTCTGAAATATTTTTCTTAATAAGGTTTCTGAGCCTCTGGCTTCCTGCTTCAGGCGCAAGTGTCATACCGGATTTCCGAACTGAGTGCATAAGGTTCGCAAGCTCAAGGTTAAAACCGTCAATTCTCTGACTCGGGAGTGAAACTGAAACTTTTTTCTTATTGAAATCAACAGCCAGTTCTTTTATAACTTCTTTAATATTTGAATAGTCGTTTGAAGAAAGCGACAGAAGCGAGTATTCATCGTATCCGGTATTTTTAATGAGTTCTTTTGTAATCTTTATTATATCTTCTGCGGATCGTTCCCTAATCGGCAGGGTAACGTGTCCGGGCTGGCAGAAGCGGCACATTCTTCCGCATCCGCGTCGTATTTCTACTATAGCCCTGTCGTGCACAGAACTTGAAAATGGTATTGGATAAGATGTCGAAGCGTATTCAAGTGTCAGCGGTGCAAGACGTTTTTCAACTGTTTGACTTACTCCCGCCCCCCAGCAGCCTTTGAGTTTGCACAACTGCTCAATTCTTTGTCTGCGCGGCATTCCTTTTGTTTTTTCGAGAACTTCGCAAACTTCAACCATCATTTCTTCTCCGTCCCCGATACAGAATACATCAATAAATTCTGCAAGCGGAAGCGGGTTAAAAGTACAAGGGCCGCCGGCTAAAATGATTGGTTCATCATCACGTCTTTTATCGTTTCTTACGGTTATTCCTCCCATTTCCAGCATTTTTAAAACCGTCGGATATGAAAGCTCGTATTGAAGCGAAAAACCAACTCCGTCAAAATCTTTGAGAGCTCTTTTTGATTCAACGCCGTATAAAAATTCTGGTTGGAAATCAGGTTCAGGCGCATACACCCTATCGGCCATCATGCGGGGGTGAGAATTTACTCTGTCATAAATAATCCTCACGCCCAGATTACTTATCCCGATTTCGTATTTATCAGGGAAAACAAATGCGAATCTTACTTTAGCAGAGTCAAAATCTTTATTGAATGATAAAAATTCTCCACCTACGTATTGATAGGGTTTTGTGGCTTTGTATAAAGCTTCCTGCTGATCTCTAAAAAAACAATTCATATATTAATAATACTATAAAAATTTGAATTTATTTCCTATTTTTCTTCCCCCTTTATTTACCCCTTGCATTTACCCCCTTGTATAAATTTTTTCAGGTGCTATTATCAATAAGGATTTAAGCAAAACCCTTTTTATGCTGAACATTAAATAGTATGTGATTAAGAAATATTGTGTTTCCTGTTCGTTGGAATACATCTATTTATATTGTTTAGATTGGGACTAATACATAGGAGAAAGGAAAAATGGAAGAAGAAAAGGTTATTTCCACACAAGACAGCCTTACACCAAGTGCAACCGTTCATGAATTAAGTGAAAATGTTATGACTGGCAAGGCTGACTATAGTAAAACAAAAATGTTTACACTTGCAATTGCAGCAGGTGCTTTTATTGCTTTTGGCGCACAGGTGTCATTAACTGTTATGACAGGTGATTCTAATATGGGCTGGGGCTTTACTAAATTAATAGGTGCAATGACATTCGCAACAGGTTTGATGATTGTTGCGCTGACCGGTGCAGAATTATTTACCGGTAATGTAATGATGACGTTTGCTGTATTGGAAAAGAAAGTAAGCCTTCTTAAATTATTGAGAAGCTGGACTGTTGTATACATTGCAAACTTTTTAGGCTCAATACTTGTTGCAGGTTTAATCTATGGCGCAGGAATGGGGCATAACGGCGGTGATGCAGTGGGTGTTACTGCTATGCAGACTGCTTTTTCAAAAATCAATCTTACTTTTGGAGAAGCATTCTTTAGAGGTATTCTTTGTAACTGGTTAGTTTGTTTAGCAATATTTATGGCATCAACTTCTAAACGTGTAATTGGTAAGATTTTTGCAATTTTCTTCCCGATTATGACATTCGTTGCATCAGGTTATGAACACTCTGTTGCAAATATGTTCTTTATTCCAAACGGACTTTTGATGAAGCATTTCCCTTCAATTGTTGCAGCATCAGGCATGACTCCTGACCAGCTGGCAACTATGACCTGGAAAGGGTTCTTCTTGCACAACTTACTTCCTGTTACATTAGGAAATATAGTAGGTGCATTTGTATTTGTTGTACTTTTATTCTGGACAGCTTATTTAAGAGAAGAACACAGACAACAGCGTTAATATAATTTATAAAGACCAATCCCCTTGCGGGTTGGTCTTTTTTCCCCTAAAAATATAGAATATAGTTATGAAAAAGAAGATTTTACTTGTAATACTGGCGATAATATTTATAGCAATTAATCCGGTTTTTGCCGCACGAAAGGGTGCAAAAACTGTAGAACAGCTTGATGAAGTAGTACTGGAAACCCCGGAAGAACAGACAGACAGTATCGAAGTTCCTCAGTCTGTTTCAATTACTGAGCAAAGAGCGCCGGAAGAAAAAACTTTAAAAGAAAAACTTCAAGATGTTTATCATCTTGAAGTAGAAAAATATGATAAGCCGACTTATCTGCTGGAAGATGTATTTACTCACAAATTTGATGAAAATTCGATAATGGATAGAACCCAGTTGTGGGCTGGTTATAATGGTGATATTGGTTTGCAGTTTAATCAGGATGGCTTAAGTCATGAACACACAACAAACCATTATGATATCAATACTATTAATGTCGGGTATGATGGTTTTTTGAAAAATAATAATGCTGATTTCAGGGTAATGATTAATATTGCTCCGTTTTCATCAAGAAATGTAATTCAGAATTTGTTTGCAGATATGTATGTAGCAACAAATAAAATACCTCATCACCGCCTTCTTGTAGGTCATTCACGTCCACCTGTGGGCTTGGAAGGTGCCTATGGACCGTTTGTTCTGCCATTTATTGCGCGTTCGCAAATATCCAGAAACTTTGGTACGGTTCGTAAACTGGGTGCAAGAGCTTCTGGAAGTTACAGTCTTGTTGATTATGATTTTGGTGTTTACAGCTCTGATACTTATTTTCAGGAATTTTTTCCGGGGGCTGAATTCATCGGCAGAGTTGATTTAAAACCACTCGGCAAAACTGATGGTAAATATGGAAAATTACTTGTTGGTACAAGTATGGATGCCGGTCACAGAGATAATAATTTTTGTGTTATAGGTGCACATGTCCAGTATGATTACAAACGTTTTATGGCAAATTTCGAATGGGCAAATGCAAATGGGTATAACGGCCCGTCCGGTCATTCGGTTGATAAGCACGCCAGCGGTTTTTATGCAACACTGGGCTATATGCTTACTAAAAAATTACAGCTGCTCGCAAGGTATGATGAATTTGACCCTAATCATGAAATTGATAACAATAAATCAAGAGAGTATTCTGTGGGCTTAAACTACTTTATAAAAGGTCAGGGGTTAAGGCTTATTCTAAACTACGTATTCTGTCAGAATGAAGCTGCAAAAGACTCTCATAGAATTATGCTCGGTACGCAGATACTGTTATAATTCCTTCTTTTTTTGTCTATCAAGTGCAATTTTCTGGAGCTCCTGATATAATTCATCCTTCTCGAGAGCAGCATAGATTTGTTTTTCTTTTTTGATGTAACATCCCGGGTCAATTTTGTTGTATTCTCTGTATGCAACATCTTCTGCCAGCATAGCATCTTTTTCCAATTTGCTTATCGCCCAATCGAAAATGTCTTCATCTGGTTTATGTTTTTTCAAATCTTCAAACAGTTCTTTGTTGGTTCTTGACTCATAAGTGCCTTGCTTTATTACTCCCCAGTGATTTATTGCAACTGTTCTAATCTGCTGCCACATATTTTTTATACCTTCTGCCGCAGGCTTAAATCGTTCATTAAACAAGTTTATATCATTAAAGTGTAAGGCGTCCCGCAGACCGTTAAGAAATTTTGCATCCGGACATTCTTTCGGGTCAAAGATTTTAAAATTGGATTTCTTTATCAGCATGGTTATAAAATCTTTTCTGTCCTCAATAGATTCTTGAGTGAGATACTTTTGGGCTTCGCTGCCTAAACCTTCTGTTCTCAGCATATTGCAAATTTGCAAGAAATGCTGGAACTCATGTCTTATAGCGCTTAATATTTCTGTTTTTGGGGTTCTTAATTTTATTCCTGCCTGAATTACATTATCTAGAAAAGCATAAGAATAGTCTGCATACTTATCCGGTTCAACCTGAACAAGCGGAGGAAGAATTTCTGACGGTATATCAAGCTTTTTTGCAATATATTCGTATGATTTTTTCTCTAATTGTTTTCTTGTTCTTATTTTATGAAAACTATCAAGTTCATCTTGTGTCATTTTCAGTTTGTAGCTGAGTCCTGTGATGTATTTTCTGATAATACTCATTTCTCTGGCAGTGCAGGTATGGTTAATTCGCATTTTTATTATCCTCTTTTTTTATTTTAAACCCCCTAAAAAATAAATTTGCTAATATCATCTGTTTAGTTGATTACAAAAAGCGGAAAATAGATGATAATGGTGTAAAATAATAGGGGAGATTAGGGTCTCATGTTCAACAATATCAACAATAATAATAACGGGTTATTATATAATAATTCACAGTTGGGGAATGCAAGCAATGTCATTAACCTTGCATCTGTAAGGGCTAATCTTCAAAAAAGCGGATACACTTCTAATCCGTATGTTGACAAAACGGAGATTTCTTCGAGCGCTATGGAATTATTCCAGCGTGATATGGATATTAACAAGTTTACAAAAATAGCAACCAGCGATAAGGAAGATACGTCACATATTGAAAGGGTTAAAGAGCTTTTCAAGGAGGGCGTTGTAGATGTTTATGAAGATGATGTTTTTTCAAGTCTTGTAACAAATCAGAAATTATGGGATGATTTAAGTTTATAAATATGATAGAATACCTGTATGGTATCGTCAGATTATTATGTACAGGACAATTCTGATATAGAAAATAAAACGCTTGAAGCAGCCAAAAACCATTACAAAAACGGAAAATATTCGGAAGCTTTGAAGCTGTACTTGAGTTTGCTTAATACAAGTATTTCCTTTAAATTGTATTACGAAATCGGCAGATGTTATTATAAACTTGACGACTTAACCAGAGCAGAAGAATATTTTAAGAAATCTATTGCGCTAGAGGGGCTTAAAAATTCGTCATATCTTTATCTGGGGAATATTTTTTATAAACGCATGGATTTGAGAAATGCAATTGAAAACTGGGCAGGAGCCTATGCTTATAAACCTGACGATGAAGCTGTGTGCCTTAATCTGGCAACTTCATATTTTTCTAAAGGTATGAAATTTCAATCAGTTTTTTATTATGAAAAATATTTGAAATACGCAAAAGAAAAAGGAAATTCATACGAGGTTATTAAAAGCAGTATTGATAAGTGTAATGAGATTGGTAACGAGTCGCTGCAGAAAGCAAGAAGAGCAATTTCAGCTAGAAATAATAAGTCAGCCATTGAATACTTAACATATGCAGTAAAAAATTTGCCTGTAAGCTTTGATATAAATCATCTTCTGGGTAAAGTTTATCTGGAAGAAAATGATTTTATGCATGCTTTAATATATCTTAAACAGGCTATGTGTTTAGACCATCGTTCTCTGGATGTACTTCAGAAACTTGCGTCAGTTTATATTAATCTGGGAGATTATACAGCTACTTATTGTACGATGAGAAGGCTGCTTCCGCTTGTTTTGCATAACCAGCAGGAGTATTTGAAAACAGTTAAGCTCATAAATGAGTTAAATGATTCTTTTGACGCGTACAGCTATCAGGGACATCTGGAATGGGCTAAGAGGTATGATGCTGATAACAATTACCATATGGCGCTTCTGGAATACGAAAATTGTGTAATATTAAAAGATTCTTTGAAGGATGAATTCGGCGAGAGAATTGAGCGGCTGAAATCTTTCATAAATCCGGAGGAGAGAATTATAAGAATATGCCTCGAAAAAGGAGGAACATATTACAGCAATGGAGATTTTAAAACTTCTAATAAGTATTTCTCAAAGGCAATGCTTATGGCTAATAAAAATTCTTCCGAGTATAAATTAGCAAAATCAAGAGTTATGGATGTTTAAAAAACTAAAAAAATTTTTTTACCTGTATATATTAAGAAAAAAATATTACCGTGTAGGTTCCTGTAATGCTTGCGGCAGATGCTGCCAGAAGATTTATGTTAAGCATAAAAACGTTATACAGACAGAGGAAGAGTTTAAGAAACTTCAAAAACTTCATCCGTTTTATACGTATCTAAAAATTATTGATAAGGACGAAACCGGACTTGTATTCGAATGCATGAATCTTGATAAAGAAACTAATAAGTGTAAGATACATAAAAAGCGTCCGGGAATTTGCAGACGCTATCCGCAGGAAGAACTGTTCATGATGGGAGGCACGCTTGCAGAAAACTGCGGTTACAGGCTTGAGCCGATTGAAAGTTTTGAAGAAGTTTTTGAAAGAGTATCAAAAAAAAGCCCGTTTTAAACGGGCTTTTTGAATTAGCTGAGCAGCTCTGGATTTGTTAATTTGATTTTTTCCAAAATCAAATTGCCCTTGCTTGTATTTGTATAGAATTGCAGACCATTGCACAGATTTGTGAACTTTTGTGAGTTAGCGTCAGAGTCCATAATTGCATTATATTGCTCAAGATAATATTCTACAGAGCTGTATGTAGAGCCGCTGTCTTCCTGCAATGCCCTGCGCTCTAAATAAGATAAAGAATTAAAATACTCCATATACTTCAAAGCTGCTTCATAATTAGCTCGTTGTTTTTCTGCAACCTCAGCTTTAAGTGTTTCTAAATTTTCTTTATATTTATCGTAGCTATAACTACCATATTTGTGTTTAAGAATTTTTTCTGTATCAAAATGTCCATCTGTTAATAAACTTTCAAGTGTTTCTTTTGTTATTTTGCCGTCAGTAGCGAAATCACTTATTCCTCCATCATATAGTTCATTCCATCTGCCGATATTAATCTGATCTGCCTGAACAAAAGCATCAAGTATATCAGGATATTCTCTATATAGCTGGATAAATTCATCTACGTCCATTCCTTCTTCCGGAAAACTCTCAATAAAGCTTTTATCATTATCAAGCGGCTCTTGGTTTTCTATATAAGCTTTGATTTTTTCAGCATCAAAATTCTGTCCAGTTAACAGCTCTTTTAATTCATCCATGCTGATTGAGTTACTGTTGCCGTAAAATTTATCAACAGCTTCCTGGTCTGCAATTTCATAATCTCCATACTTGTTCATTTTTACAAGTCCTGCATCAACAAACGGCTGCATAACCTCCGGATAGATTGTACAGGCAGTAATCAGGTTTTCCTTCAGATTTATTTGCGGACCGCCGGAGCCATACCAGGCTGCATCATACGCTGTAAAAGTTTCTCCCATACAATCTGTGGATGCTCCGGTTGTAACGCCTGTTTCTATTGAACCGTTGTCTTCTTTTGTTTCTTCTGAAGCCGCCGGTTTACTGCTTGAAGACGATGTTGAAGTATTGGTTGTATCTGATAAGTCAGAAATATCATTATTTCCACCTTTTAATACTCCGATAAATTCGTATTCAACTCCATCGTACTCTCCGCTTATTGTTGTTTTTCCTGTTGTTGAATCAGAAGTGACTTTGATTGAAGAGATAACACCTTCTGACTTTAATTCTTTTAATTTATCCAGTGTTGCATCAAATCCATCCTCTAAAAGGATATCCAATACTTCATCAAATTTAAATGTCGGACTGCTCTGCTGGCTGCTTTCTGAGGCTTTTGACGACTGGGACGAATTGTTTGTCGTTGTTCTTGTTTGAGATGTTTGTAGTGATGTTAATTCCATTTTTTACTCCTTATTTTGACTGCTGTAATTAAATGTCTTTATCTTATTCTTTTGCTGCACAATAACGTTAAATGATGTTTTGTTGGACTTTGTAGTAATGCTTACGCCGTATGCTATAGGTAAATTTTTTGTATCACCGCAAATTTGAAAATTTTCCTTAAGCCATTCTTTTGCATTTTCTGCATTATCAAACTTATGAAGCATTGCGGTTATTTCTGATGCTTTTGTCAGGTCATCCTGATTTTTATTCTCATTTTTAGAAACAGCCGAATAAATACTATATTGATTTATGTCCATCATTCTCCTTTCCTGAGAACATAACATTTTGAATAAAATGTTACATTCTCAGGAATACCGCTATATTCAGACCAATGCACAAAGCTTATTCTAATAAAATATAGAACAAGCTGCCGGTAAAAAATTTAATAAATAAAGTTTATGACAATCAAAATATGATAATGTAACATTTTATTCAAAATGTTACATTATATAGGTATTAACGGCATAATTTTCTAAAACTTTAGGGTTAACAGGTAAAGTGTTACAAAAATTTACTAATCTGATATAATAAATTTATGGCTAAGGTTTCTGTTATTGTTCCTGTATACAATGTTGAAAAGTATCTGGATGTCTGTTTGGACAGCCTTATTAACCAAACTTTTGATGATTTTGAAATAATTTGCATAAACGACGGCTCGACAGATAGCTGTTTGAATATTCTCAGGCAATACGCAAAGCTGGACAGACGTATAAAAATTTTTTCACAGAAAAATCTAGGGTTATCTGCTGCCAGAAATGCCGGTATGAAGCAGGCAAATGGAGAATATATCGTTTTTGTAGACTCAGATGATTTCTTATCACCTGTGGCTCTCGAAAAAATGCATACAAATATGTCTGAAAATGACACTGATTTTATGTTTTCATACGCGTACCAGATACAACCATCAGAATTCAAATTATGGGAACTCCCGAACAACAAAGATTTTACCGCTCATATTAAAACTCCGGTTTTCTGCGAAAAAGATTTAGGTCCAGAATTCTATCTAAAAATGCTTTTCAGTGCGTGGGCAAAAATGTATAAAAAATCTTTCATCAAAGATTTTTCGTTTCCAGAAGGGCTAATATTTGAAGATATTCCATTTTTTGCTCAATGCTGGCTTAATGCAGAAAAAATTTCTTATGACCTTGAACCGCTATATTTTTATAGAAAATCATCCAGTTCAATTATTACAAACGCTGGTAAAAACTTTATTGATATTTTTGAAATTAATAAAATTACCTCAAAAATTTTTGAAGCGTCAGGAAAGTTCGAAAAATACAGAACAATTTTGCTTGTAAGCCAGATGGAAAGCTCTCTTGTCAGAACCCTGGAAACCTCTGGTAGTACAAAAAGAGAAATGTTCAATCTGCTTCAAAAAACATACGGGAATATCGATTTTTCCCAATACGATATGAATATTCTAAAAAGAAAAAATATTTATTATGCGTATCAAACAATACTCAACAAGAGTTATCGTGATTTTAGACATTTTGAAACACATTTAAAGGGAAGAGCATGAATAATCCGCTGATATCAGTAATTATACCCGAAAAAACAAATCTTTCTGAAGAATGCAGTAATTCTTTAAAACTACAGATATTTGAAGAATTTGAGATTTGCAGCAGTATTGATGCCGCAAAAGGAGAGTATATACATTTCATTAATCCAGACAGCCGTTTATCACTCTCGCTTTACCAAAAATTTGCATGTATCGAACATAAACCCGATATATACATATTTAACGGCTCTAAATTAGGACTAAAAACAACTGAACCGGAATTTGTATTTGACATAAAGACCTGGAAAAACATTAGTGATGAATCCTACAAACATACTTTCCTAGATAACGCAAACCCGTTTAACGAAAATTTTTGCTGCGAGAACAAAATTTTCAGGAAAGAATTTCTAAAGTCACTCGGAGATTTTAGCATAGTTGGGCTTGAAAAACAGTATTTCTTCTTTTTAACACTTTTTAATGCCAGAACTATAATTGTTAATCCGGATGCTCAGTATTATTACAAGGATAAAAAAACTATACAGAAAAATATTTTTGAAATATTTAGAATTACAGACAAAATCAAAGAGCTTTTGAACAAAAAAAATATATTTGAACCATACAAATATGCTTTTTTCCAATATAAGTATAAACAATTTGCCTTAATGTTTATGCTGGCAGATGAGAATATGAAAGAAGATTTTTATAGAGAAATGCAAGATAGACTTAGAAAATACAATTCCGAAAATCTTAACCCGCAAATAACCGAAAGATTACAGCATATAGGAATGTTTAAAAATATTCTTAAGCTGAACCCTCAAGAATTTTACAAAAATTATTACGGAAAAATTAATTACTAAATATCAGTCTTTCAGGCAAACAAAAAAATCCTTAAGCATGTATCCTTGTAGGGATATCAACTAAAAGGAGATTTTTATGACTGAAAAACGTTTTTTGAGCTATGTCCTTACAGAAGGTATTCTTCTGACAATTTTAGGACTCGCTATGTTAATGCTTCCAAAGGTTACAACGATAACTTTTGGAATGATGATTTGTCTTGCATTCATTATCTACGGAGGATACAAAGCTATTAATGCTATTCTTACCAGAAACTACACCCGCCACTTTATACTTAATATTATACTCGGTTTAATACTTATGGCGCTTGGAATATTCTTATTTATGGCGCCAATGTTTAATCTAGTTCTTATAACCAGTATTATCGGGGTTTATTTTCTGCTTGAAAGTGTTTCTACCTGCGCTTTTGCCATTCAAAATAGAAAAACCCTTTATTTCTGGTGGGCAGATATTCCTGTTGCAGTACTCCAGTTTCTTCTTGGTCTAATAATCATACTCGGGCTTCCTTCCACTGCTTTGTGGGTGGTTGGAATTCTCGCCGGAGTTAATTTTTTAATCACAGGAATGATAATGATTAGTATGTTTATTGCAACAAAGTACACTTACAGTATTTAGAAAAGGAGATTTTTATGACTGACCAGTATATTCAAAACATAAGAAACAATAGTGAAAAAGCTGAATGTTATTTTTCAAAAAAATTAGCATTTACCTTAGGCCCTGTTGAACTCAAAGAGTTAAGCGAAGAGCGTAACGTAAAAATTATTGATGTACGAATGCGCTCAGATTATGAAATCGGACATATACCGGGCGCTATATCTATGCCTTATGAAGAAATAAAAGACAGAATGAAAGAGCTTAACAAAGACGATTTGCATGTTATCTATTGTTATAACAACTACTGTCATTTAGGCGCAAGAGCTGCTTTTCTTCTGGCACAAAACACTTTTACAGTAATGGAACTTTCTGGAGGGTTTAAAACCTGGGCTGAAGAATTTCATTTTGCAGTAAAACAATAAATAAAAAGCTCTCTTAATAAAGAGAGCTTTTTATTACAACTTCAGCCATACAACGCCGTATGGAGCTATACGTAAATGCATTGTTCGATTTGTAAGAGAAACATCAACTTTCACATCATCACCATTCACAAGGTTTTTAAATGTATCAATATGTTTGCCGTCTGACTTCAATACTACTTCTACAGGAATTGTAATATCTGCAATAAGTTTCTCTCCAGAAAGGTTGTTTATTACAAGTATTTTTTCATCCTTATAGCTTCTTATGTATGCAAAATTTGCAGGGGAAGAAGTTTTAAGCAGAGTAAAATCTCCTTTTGACATAGAAGGCAGACTTTTTCTCAGCTCAATTAAATTTTTTACATTCTTATAAACTTTACTGTTAAATTCGTAATAATCTTTTGAAGCTCCGTAGAATAGTTTCGCAGGAACTGCACCTCTGTGTATATCTCTGCTGTCAAAACAGCTCAAAAGTTTGAATTTACCTTTCTTTTGTTTTTCTATTCTAGCTTTTTCGCTTTTCTTTGCATTCTCAAAGTTATTTCTTACACCAACTTCATCACCATAATAAATTATTGGAATGCCCGGCATAGACATAAGAATTGAAAATGCCATTTCAATTCTTTCTGGATCATTATCCAAAAAGTTTGCAAGTCTTCCGCTCACCCCGAGTCCTTTTCTAAATTCTGCCCCTTTTGGCGCCAATGCATTGTATATAATTTCCCTTGTCTGAGGATCAATCATTTCTAATGTTAATTCATCATGAACACGTAAGAATACTCCCCACGCAGAAGTTGATGGAATCTGCGGAGTTGCTTTGTAAGCATTTACAAAATGCTGCTTATCACCTGTTATCAAAGATGCCCATATTGCCGGCATATATGGGAAATGATATGCAATCTGGAACTCATCAGTTCTTTTTATTACCTTTTCTTGATTATCGATCGTTGTTTTAAACTTCCTTTCTTTGCCGAAATAAGGAAGAATATCATTTGGAAATTGACAGGCCTCTGCCTGAATAACAGTACGAGGAGCTGTCATCTGAATATAATTACTTATAAGTTTTAAAATTGCATGGGTTTTGGGCTGATTTTCAGCACTTGTGCCGTCCTCTTTAGAAAGATAAGGTATTGCATCAAGTCTAAATATATCAATCCCCATATTGGTCCAATAATTAATTGTTCCGAGCCAGTAGTATAAAACTTCCGGATTTTCCCAGTTTACATCAAGCTGGAATGGATAGAACGTGTGATAAAAGTAGTAATCTTTACCGTTTAGAGTAACTTTTCTATAATGATTCTCTGTGATTTCAGGGAATATAAGCCTTCTTTTGGAAATCTTGCCGTTCTTTTCTTTATATTCAACAATTGTTCCGGCTTTTTCGTCAACATATTTTGTATACTGAGGCATTTCATCTTTCACTACAAAGTAATCTTTTTTTGAAACATCACCTCTTAAGAAAGCTTGAAACCATTCATGCTCATCAGAAATATGGTTAAGTACAAGGTCAGATTTTATTTTAAATCCATTCTTCTTAGCTTCAATTACAAAATCTTTAAATTCAGCCTTTCCGCCTAAATCAGCCCTTATATTACGGGGATTTTTAACATCAAACCCGGCATCTGACATTGGTGAATCCGCGAAAGGAAGAAGATAGAGAGTTGTAACACCCAAATCTTTCAGATAATCAAACATTGCAGATGTATCTTTAAAGGTATTTGGTTTTTCAGGAGTTACGACACCGAATTGATCTACATAAAACATATAGATAATTTCGTCTTTGTACCAGTCATCCGGCCGGCTCAAATCTTCTTTTTTTAAATATTCCGGCCGTTTTTCAATTGATGTACGTGCTATTTGCATAACTCTGTCGTAAATTTCTTTAGCCTGTTTTTCGCCATATACCTGCACTATAGAACTATAGATTTCATTTTCTATTCGTTTAGGAAGAACTAAAGCTTCATCTTGAGTCTGCACGCTTCCGTTTTGAATATCTGTAGCATAAACGGTCAAATTTGATGAAACAAGCAATGATACTAATAAAATAGAAACTAGTTTTTTAAACATATCTACACTCCTCAAAAGTCATTTTATCATCTAAATTATCAAAAAGCCATACAGATATTTTCTGTACGGCTGTATTGGGGTAATAAATCGGGTATATTTTTGAGTCTATACCTCTATAAAGAGTCGTCTTCCGACGATATTAGGCTGATTATTGTAATATCCGGCAAAATAACCGCCTGCAACAGGTTTATTCTGCCCGTAATTTGCAAATGGATTGCTTGTGACAAAAGGATTACCGCCATTCTGTGCAAAAGGATTTGAACTGCTGCGTGTCTGAGCAACAGCACCTGACTGAACAAGCGGATTTGAAGTTAATACTCGCGATAATAAATTTACGATTTCTGCCATATTAGTTAAACCTTTCTGTACAGGGTTTAATGATATTTTTTCTTTAGTCAATTATTTTATCGGCACAAATTAGAAAAAGTTTACACAATTTTACAAAACATCGACTGAATGTATTAATTTTTAATCTTTGAGATATAAAATATCACCCCAGCGATAAATTGTTTCACCTACTACAAAGCAATTTTCATCTATTACTTTTACATCCATGCGTTTGCCATTCTGTAATATTTTAAACTGAGGCGCCTTTTTCTCGACAGCTGCTATAACCTCAATTGCATTCAGATATTCCTGCAAAGGGCTTTTGGGTGCTGCTTTTTTCTGCTGTCCGGTTTTTTGTGGTTTAACATGCTCACGCGGAGCTGCAACTTTTTTAACTACAACTTCCGGAGTGATATTTTGCGCAATGATGTTTTCCAGAATATCGTGCAGATTATTTTGAGTATCCGGAGTATACTCAATCTTTTTATATTCTTCTTCTGCTATTTCAGTATTCTCTACCGGTTTTTCTTGAATTTT
Organism: Candidatus Gastranaerophilales bacterium; assembly: GCA_900552525.1. Taxonomy (GTDB): domain Bacteria; phylum Cyanobacteriota; class Vampirovibrionia; order Gastranaerophilales; family Gastranaerophilaceae; genus CAG-196. The sequence goes on from UNSK01000003.1 coordinate 29,077, forward strand.
TACTGCTTCTGGTTCTATAATAGGTTCTTCTTTACTTTCTAATATCTCCTCGATTATTTCTTCTTCTATTAGCTCTGGTTCTTCAACCGCAGCTTCTTGGAACACTTCCGGTTCTGCTGTTACTGCAATTTTCGCCTCTTCTATAACAGGTTCTGATAGGATTTCAGGTTCAGCTTCTGGTTGTTCTTCTACTACTACTGGTTCATGAAAAATCTCTGGTTCAGCCTCTTGCACTATTAATGGTTCTTCTTCAACTTCTTCTACAGCCTGTTCTGAATATTCCTCAGGTTCAGACTCCTGTGATATAAATGGTTGGTCTTCAGCTTCTTCTATACGGGGCTCAGTAAATATTTCCGGCTCTGAAACGATTTCAGGTTCAGCTTTCTGCACTGCGGTAATTTCCTCTTCAATCTCTTCATTTTGAGGCGGTTCCGGAAGATTTTGGACAGGTTCTGCTTTTGTTTCTTCTATAGCTGCAGGCTCAGGGGTATTCACAACATCTTCTTTAACAGGAGCTGGTTCTTCTTCAATTTCCTCAACGACATTTGCATTTGTAAGAAGTTCATCCAGTACAGGATCTTCTGAATATTCAGGGATCTCTATTACAATCTTTTCAGGTTTTGGCTCAGGTACAGGTGCAGCTTTTTCTTCAACAACTTCTTCAATTGCAGGCTCAATTACTTCTTCAATGATAGGTTCCTGCTCTACAGGTTCCTCCACCATATCTTCAATCAAAGGCTCCTCAATAATAGGTTCAATTTCTTCTACCACAGGTTCAGATTCTTCAAGAACTATTTCTTGAACAGGCTCCGGCTCTATATTTTTTCTCGTTGGCATAATAGATTCTACACATACATCAGACTCGCTTAATATAAGCTTACCATTCTGAATTACAAAAGATAAATCAGCGTATCCTCTATATTTTTTGTTCTCAAATTTTATAATAATTCTATATGCTTCCGGCAGGTCAAAACCTTTAATCTCAATAGGTGAATACAGAGTTCCATATTGGCTTACCAGTTTAATAAATTCAAGCATAATTATTGGCGAAATATTGCATATGGTTCTGAAAAGCCCGTTATATGCGACTTTATTTCCAAGATATTCACCGTTAATAATTATTCCTTTTAATTTTCTCATAAACCTGCCGCTTCAACCCTTTATATTATGTTTAACGGCATATTTTTGAAAAACTTTAATAAAAATTTACAAATTGTTACAAACAGGCCAAATAATAAAAAAGGAATTAAAGTATCCCTTAATCCCTCTATAAAACGGAGTTTAACTAATAAATTTATCTAGCCATGTTTGTAGTTTTACCTAAAGGCGGGCTTGTAAATCAAAAATCAGTTTAGTATTTTGACGAGACTAGCCGCCCCTTGGTCTACGTACGTTTTTTGCTTCACGCCAATCTTGTAGCCTTACCTACAAACTGGTTTCATTTACCCCCTATTGGGTTGCCATTTCCATAGCTGATTGCAGCAGGTCTTTGTTAGACTTAATCAGTGCGTTAACAAGTTCCATTTGAACTTTAGCCTGCTGATAGCCTGACATATTTGCTTTAAAATCAGTATTAGCCTGTTCAAGAAGTCCTGAACGGATTTCGCCTCTTCCTACTACCGGTTTTCCGGATTCAGGAGTTTCAACAAAAAGCCCGTCTTTAACTTCATATAAACCGTTTGGATTATGGAAGTTTGCTGTCGCAATTTTATAAAGCGGAACAGAACGATTGCCACCGTCAGCTTTTCCGTAAATTGTACCGTCATTTTTTATTTCGTACTCATCATATTTACCTAAAAACTTGCCGTTGTTAGGATCAATCCAGAGTTTAATGTTTGTAGTCGGAACACTTAAAGCACCGCCTTTTAGGGCTGTTTCTTCATACAAATCTGCGCTAAGAGATTTTGTACCGGACATAATTTCGCCTTTGTCATTAAGTATATACCCCTGAACTGTTGCACCGCTTTTAGCTCTGTACACACCTTCCGAGTCAAATGTAAATTCTCCTAAACGTGTATATTGAACATTCCCGTCCGGACTTCTCAGCATAAAATATCCGCTTCCTTCAAAAAACAGGTTTTCGTTAGAAGTACCTGGAGTAGACTTACCCTGACCAAGGTTTTTAACATTGTTATCAATTACCGCACCGCCGAGGAAAGTTTTGAATGTAACTTTGTTTTCTCTAAATCCCGGAGTATAAACATTTGTAAGGTTGTCAGCTAAAACATCCATCCACTGTACGGTTGCTTTCTGGGTGTTAATGGCTGTTGTGTACAAATCATTCATCTTTGCGCCCCTTCTTTTGATTTTCTTTTTCGTCTTGTTTTTGCTGCCTATGATTTAATTCATCATATTCAATATTGCTTTCATCAAACCTTTGTTTTAAAAGCGGCAGATTTTCCTTTAGATATGCTTCCGCTACCTGTGAACTAGGAAGGAAGTCTGCGGAAATCTTTCCATCTCTACCTATTTTTATAATGACAGAAATATTATTGTCAAAATCTATTCTTACAGGCTGATTATCTTTCATAGATTTTGCAATCAAATCAGCCAGAGCTTTAGACACCTTGGAATTTCTAGCTGCTGCTGCGGATGCATCTGCCTGACCATTTTCTACAAGTCTCACAAAGAAATCTACATCACTCTCATTCATAATTATGCTGTCATATTTAACAACAGTTTCAACAGTAACATTAGATTGTTTATCAACTTTTTTAACGCCGTCACTATTTGTAACAGTTTTTACACGTGAACTTTGAGTTTCTTCCTGAGCACCTGCAAGAACCCTGTTTTTATTTGCCATTGCAATATTTTCGTCCATTGTGGAGAGAACAGCCTGTTCTTCGGCCAGATCTTTTGCCGAAGAATTCAATTTTGTATTATCCTGATTTTTCATCAAATCAGAGAATGGCTGGCCGTCACTGTTAAAGTTCATGCTTGCATTCATCTGAAATTTCAGAGCCTCATTCGGGTCTTGAATATTCATATCATTATTTATCAAGGCATTACCCTCATTCTTTGTATTTTTATCGACAGAAATAAGTCCGTCCTTTAAATCAGATTCCTCATTTTCATCTGTCTGGTTGAGTTTGTCGTTAATCTCTGCAACTGCATCTTCCAGTCCGTCGATTACTTCTCCGATATCATCCTTTGATTTTTCCTCAGCCTCTTTATCGGATTTTTTAGTTTCTTTTGTTTCTGAAGTTTTTTCTTCTTTAGTTTTTTCTCCAGAAAGGTTTTGAAGTTCCTCTGCAAATTTTGGAGAATCTGCATTTTGAGATTTTGAAGACGAAGTTGAAGATACTGTATTTGTTGTTAAGTTTGAGTTTACACCGATATTCATATTATTCACTCTCCAATTTTCTTAATTGTTCCTGCAGCTCTTGTTCTTCAGCTTCTTCTCTTGAATGTATAAAAAATCTTTGTACGCCGATTTCGGAAAACTGCTTTAGTTCAATCGCTTTTTGTTCTTCTAAGTATGCTTCGCGCTGTTTTTCTTTGTGTTTTTCAACAACTTTTACTGCTTGTTCTAGTTTTACAAGTTTTTTTTGTTCTTCGTCTAATATTGCCTGAAGCCTGCGTCTTTCCTGTTCCAGCGCATCTGCTTTGTCCCAGAGGTGATGAAGATAATTATCATAATATTCCATCATCCTGAAATCTGCAGTTCTTTTGTTTTGAATTGTTTGTCGGATTTCCGCTTCATTCTGACGAATTTTTTCCTCTTGCAAATAGACATCCTGCTGTGCTTTCTGAACTACAAGCAGCTGCTGTTCTTTCGCTCGGATACGAAATTCCAATACTTTTTGAAGTCTATAGACAAAGGGCATAATATATTCTCACAAATGTATTGTGACAGATGTTAATGTATTTGTATACATCTATTTGTATGATTAATTATTGAAACAGAAAAGTCAAAATTTACAGCTGTCCGATAAGCCCCAGAACATTTTGGGCATTTAAATTTCTCGTTGCAGACATCAAGGTTGCACTTGCCTGCTGCAAAATCTGGTATCGGATATAATTTGCACTCTCTTTTGCAACATCAGCATCTCTCAAGGTTGAGCGTGTTGAAATCATGTTTTCAATTTTTATATTCTGTTCATCCAGAACAAGTTCAAGACGGTTAATTGCAGCACCGATGTTCACAAGCTGCGACGAAACATTTGAGAGCATTTCGTCTATCATATCAAGAGCTGTGCGTGCGCTGTCAGGTGTGGTCAAATCTACTGAAAAATCATAAAGTTCAAGATTAAGAGATGTGCTTATATATTTATCATCACCGCTTCCTATATCAACTTTAATATTAAGTTCAAATGGCTGGTTGATTATCTTCATTATGTTGGAATAAGTTGTATCTACGCCGTAATCTCTTAGCGTATTTCGAGTTCCTTCATTTCCATCAACTGTATTATTATTCCCTTTTACGACTGTAAATTTATCATCAGCTCCGCCGCCTTCTGCATAATTATCATCACCGCTGATTTTTATAGTATCAACATCTTTACCGCCGGTATATGTATTTGAATTTCCATTAATAACAATATTGTTTTTACCATCCAAAAGCGTTACATCATTATTATCGCCGTTAATATGTACCGTACCGCTTGAATTTCCGGAGGTCAAAGTATTTCCGCTGCCTGATATTCCAATATTATTTTTTCCGTTTCCTGCTGTTATTGTATTGTTATCAGAGCCAACTTTAAAACTATTATTTCCATCTCCGGCTATTACAGTATTATTACCTGCATTCAGAGTTATAGAGTTATTTCCGCTGCCAGCTTCAATATTATTTCCTGTTCCGCTTACTTTAATATTGTCATCTCCGGCGCCGGAAACTATATTGGTATTATTATTTGAAATTATATTCAGAGTATCGTTTCCGGCGCCTCCATTAACTTCCAGATTTGTAGAAGCATTAAGAGTTAAAGTATCATCGCCTTCGCCGCCAAAAAGTGAATTATTTTCGGAATTTAAAACTAAATTATCGTTACCAGCTCCTCCGTTTATGGTATTATTTGAACCTGATTGAACCGTTATAACATCCGCAAGCGCACCGCCGTTAATAGTATTATTATTCCCGTAAATATCTATTTTATTCTTTATATCCGGAGAATCAATTGTAAATTTCGAGCCGTCAAGAGATAAAATACCTGTATTCGGGTTTCTGGAAAATTTAAGCGTATTTTGTCCGTTATTATTATTTGTGACTGTATAAATATTTCCATCCAGCTCAAATGTTTTTACTTCACCTAGATAAGTAAAATTAAGTTCACCGCTATTGGGGTCATAGTTCATATTTTGGATTTTGGTACCTGAACCTGAGTCAGTATAAAGGTCATTTCCGGTACCACCATCGAGCGTATTGTTATTTCCTGTTACGATAAAATAATCATCTCCGCTTGCACCTGCCACAAAATTATTATTCCCCGAAACATAGAAAGTATCATTTCCACTACCTCCGGTTACACTTATGTTATCTGATTTTAGATGATAAATATTATTACCTCCAGCATCCGTCAAGGTTGTAACAGAACCATTCAAAATATACGTATCATCTCCTCTGCCGCCAACGATAGATGTTAATGATGGCAAATCAGTATTAATAGTTACTGTATTGTTTCCGGTTCCTGTATACAATTGATAAACATGAGTATCAACTGTAATATTATCATCCCCGCCAAGACCATTTATTATGTTCCACCGTCCTTTGACTGTAATATTATCATCTCCGTTTCCCCCATTTATAGTTGATCCGTATGTATAATCAACAATAGTATTGCCAAGATTTCCTCCATTAAAGGTAAGCAATCCTCCATAAATTTCTACATTGTGTTCCACATCTGTTTGTGCAGAAATCTTCAAACGACCACCATTAAAAGTCACTTTTCCGGTTACTACATCATATTTATAGTTAAGAGTATTTTGCGAATCTAGATTGTTTGTTATTGTGTAGCTTTTTCCGTTTATATTTAGAGTTTTTGTTTCTCCTGCACCAAGAGTAAAGCCTTGCCAGTCATTTTCACCCTGAAGAGATAATTGTATTGAAGGTTTGTTGTTTTGGATTGTATTTACCCCATCTCCGGAAATGCTCGCGCTATATCCTGCATTGTTTATTATTGTATTAGTTCCGCTGGTTTCAACATGTATAGCATCAGTATTAATATAGATAGTATTATTGCCTTCACCTGTATCACACCAAGAACGAGTGCTGTCTAGGGTAATTTTATCATTACCATCTCCTCCATAAACAACACCATCAGATCTTTTCATATGAATTTTATCATCACCACCCAAGCCGTATATTGTATTGCGGTCTCCATCGGATGTTATATTATCATTTAAATTACCGCCATAAAAAGTCATTTCGTTTGAATGTAAAATCACGTTATGTGACTTATCCAGCTCTCCCTGAATAGAAACTTTTGAACCAGAGGCAAAAAAATGAACATACCCAGATGAATCAAGCCCTGCAGTAATAGATCTTGCCGTATCATTGGCTGTTATTGTATAAGTTTTTCCATCTATAGTGATTGTTCCGGTCTCACCTGCCGCCAGATTTAAAGTTTTGCTGTTTGCGTTTTCAACATTTGTATAATAAACATAGTCATTTATTTTTCCTGCTACTGTATTCGTTCCGGAACCGCCATCAATTTGCAGATAATTACTCACAGCATTAATAATATTAAAGGTATCATTACCGCCTTCACCCAAAATATTAAAATTACTACCTAGACCATAGATATTAAATACGTCATCTCCATTCCCACCGGCTGCTTTATATGAAGCATTTCCAGGCTTATATAGATTCAAAATATCGTTACCATCGCCTCCAAACAAACTTGCCTCTATAGAATTAAGATTCAGTACATCATCTCCGGCTTCTCCATGTCCAAAAGAATGCTGATTATTTATTGTAATAGTATCATTTCCTCCCTGACCATACAATTGATTTGACTGATATCCGGAAACCTCATACAAGGTATCATCTAAGTCACCGCCATAAACCGTATTATTTGAACCTTGAATAAGAAGATTATGAGATACATTAGACTGTGATTTTACAGTAAAATTATTACATATCAAGGTCAAAACACCTGTAGATGTATCTTTTATATAAGACACATTAGAAGTCGCTGTATTATCGTTTTTAAAGCTGTAAGACACTCCATCAATAATTACAGAGCTGGTCTGCCCTGCCGCTACAGCAATCGAGCCTTCGATTACATCACCCGAACTCTGAGCAGATGGAGTTGAAGCAGAAGAAGATGATAGCAAAACAGACATGCTATTGTTATTTGCATTTGAGACAGATGCCGCACTGCGCAAGCGTGAAACAGGATTACTCAAAACAACAGTGTTATTGCCGGCATTTGAACTGTTTTCTATTTTACTTGTATAAAATAGCTTAATCCCGCCAAACTCCGTACTCTCCCGAATTTGATTAATTTGAGCTATTATTTCGTCCGCCTCCTTCTGCAAAGATGCAAGAGAGGCAGAGCCGTTTGTTTCATTGGAAGCCTGCATTGCAATACTGCGCAGACGTTCAAGAAGTGTCTGGATATTTTCGAGAGCACCTTCTGCCGTTGATAAAAGAGACATACCGTCTTCTGTATTACTTCGAACCTGAAGCAAGGAACTGATTTTCTTTGATAAATCTGTTACAATTGAACTATTTGCAGCATTGTCTTTTGCATGGTTGAGTTTAAATCCTGTCGTCAAATTCTCTATAGCTTTGTTCAAACCAATAGTAGAAGATTCAAGAGTTGATTGGAGTATCATTGAACCGACATCACTAGTGAAGTTAATCATAGACTAACCTCACAGTTCTGCTCAATCCACAAAACAGGCTTATAGCTTGCTAATAACGGACTTTTAGCCCCCCCCCCCTACAGCCGTAAGGGTTTCAGGGGTATTATTTGCACCTGATTTAAACATATCCATATAGTTACTATATTCCACATTTTTGAATTTTATAACAACATTTTAACATTTATTTACAATAAATTATTCTCAAGAACTATGTAAAAAGGTGTAAAATACGTTTAAAATAAAATTAGAGATATTAAAGAAAGTGTGTGTGATTATGATTCAACCTGTAAATGCCTTAGCCCCTAAGGTATTCTTCAAGGGGCGAAAAAATGAATTGGACAATCCTGTAAACAGAAAGCTGGAGAAAAGACTTGCCATACTTAATGCCGGAGGTATCTCTGCTGTTGCCGGAGCTTTAACTACAGCAATAGCAAGAAGTTACACCGCATCATGGAAAAACGCAGGTATGTTCGGAGTTGGTGCAGCTCTGGTGACAATGATGTTCATCTGTCCAAGGTTTATGTATAAATCAGGCATAAATTCCTACAAAAAAGAAAAAGAACTTGATGTTTTTACGAAAGAAAAAGAGGTTCAGAAAAAACTTCTCACTGATGTGAACGAAGCAATTGATCATGGCGATTCTGAATTAAATGTTAAGCTCGAAAACTATTCGAAAGCTAAAAAAGATTAGTCCATAGGAGATTTCTTAGAGAACCCGAAGCCTTCTTTCAGAATCGTATAAAGCGCATAGCCTGCAACACCCCAGGCGCCGACTTTGGATGCAGTTCCTTTTGCAGCAAGTGCAAGAGAGGCAAATGCTGTCGGGATTATATTATCTCCAAGTGAACCTAAAAATCCGCCAACATAACCTTTTACACTACCTGTAAATGAAATTACAGGATTATTCATTCGCCAATTCTGAAGTTTTTTCTGCATAGCATTATTAATATGGCTCTCTGTCGACAATGTTCTGGTATCTGCATGAACTTTTTCAAAATGGTCAGCATCCATAGCTTGAGAAACGCGTTTGGAGTTTAGTTTTGCGACAGAAGCAGCATCATAAATTACAGCGCTCATGCCTGCTATTCCTACACCTTTACATACTATGTTTGCCAGAGTTCCCATTATTGTTTCTGTCCTTCATCATTATCCGGAGTTTCTTTTACAGCCGGATTTGGAATATTCTTTACTTCTGTCCCTGCAGACATCTTTAATAAAATATCTGCTGCCTGTAATACATCTTCTTTATCTGCACTCGGGTTCTGCTGAATGTTGTGCAGTAAAGTTATTGTATAATCGTTACCGCTTGCTAGCTGAGATGCAAATGCACTCAATGCTGCAACCCTGATTAACTTCGACGGGTCTTGAAGCATTTTGTTCAACAAGGCATTTAATGCTGCATCATTGTATCTGTCCTTATCTTCATCTAACCTTGTCAAAATCTCTTTTGATGCCATTAAACGAATTTCATCATTCGGATTGTTTAAATAATTTTCTAATGATTTTATGTATTCATCAGTAAGAGCTACAACTCTTTTCTGTTTACTGTTTTTCTTTTCCTCTGCTTCAGCGGCTGCACGAGCATCTAAATCATCTATAACAGCTTTTGATTTAGAAAAATCCTGAGGCTCTTCTATATCAGGCTCATATTGTTTAACGGCGTTTTCGGCATCTGTTCTAACTGCTGCCAAGCCGTTTTCTGCTGAAGCCTCTTTATTTTTCCGCGCATCCGTTCCATTATTTTGATAGTTGTAATTATTTAAATAATATTGAGGCGGATATGACGGAAGTGCTTCTTGCTGTGTATACACAGCAGGGGCATTTTGCGGCTGAGGATAGTAATTATTGTTCGGACAAATTTGCGGCTGTGAAACTCCATAGGAATTTACGCGATCCATACCTCCGCCGCCCGCATAAACTGCCGGATTTGCTATCTGAATTGTTACGCCTGAATAATTCGGCTGAGAACTATACATTGGATTTGTCATAACATAATTACCTTTTATTACACACTTATTATATATATAAAGTAATAAACATAACAAAAATTGCCTGACATTGATTTTTTTGTTACGATATGTAAATGGGAATTAAAGTCTTAGACTGTACACTTAGAGACGGCGCGTATGTCGTAAACGGAAATTTCGGCGAAGAACGCATAAACGGCATTATTGAAACACTTAATTCTGCCGGAGTCGATATTATTGAACTCGGCTGGCTTAAAGATTTTGAGTATAGAAAAGACTGCGTTTTTTTTGACAATGCACAAATCTTAAACAAAAATTCCGCATTAATGTTCGATTACGGAAAATATAACATTGACGAACTAACAACCGGCTGTGGAATTATACGCATTGCATTTTACAAAAATGACTTAGACAGAATATCTTTTGCCGCAGAAGAAGTTAAAAATAAGGGTTATAAAGTTTTTCTACAGGCATCTAATACTATCGAATACACTGATAATGAAGTAGAAAAACTCTGCAAAAGGGCTAATTTTATAGGTGCAGATGCTGTTTATCTGGTTGATTCCTTCGGTTCAATGTTTCCGGAAGATTTGGATAGAATAGCTTCTATATTTGACGACTGCACACATAAAAACGTAGAAATCGGATTTCATTCTCATAATAATATTCAATTATCATTTGCCCTGACAATTCAGTTCATAAATAGAATGAATAGAAACATAATAGTTGACTCTTCTCTTTGCGGGCTTGGCCGCGGAGTTGGAAACACCCAGACAGAGCTGCTTCTGGAATACTTAAAACGTCAGGGCTGCAAGTACAATACAGAAATCATATGGGATGGGATAAAAAAATACATTGAACCGCTTTATGAAAAATACAGCTGGAAGTATACTCCTGAGCGGGCTTACAGAGGAATAAAGGGACTTCATCCGAATACAATTTTATAATCTACACTATATATAGGATGGTAGTCATGCCTACATGCTATATAGTAATAAGGGGCAGGAAAACGATTCCCCCATTGGTGAGGTAGGTAAAATTGAAGAAATTCAGATTTCGGCTGCAAGTTGTACTTGATATGCGCGAAAAAGAGCTTGAAGAACGCCAGATGGAAATGGCAAGAATTGTTACAGCTCTAAATACACAGCAGGAAAAGCTTCAAAACATCTTCCAACGCCAGAAGGAAAACACATTAATGCAGGAAACCCTTGCAGCTGCAGAAAATCTTGACATTTTTCAGCTGGAAGAACACAGAACATTCGGTATAAAACTTATAGGCGACGCAAAAAATCAAGAAAGAATTATTGCTAATACAAAAACTATTCTTGAGAGAAAGCAGCTTGAAGTAAAAGAAGCATATCAGAAGGTTGAAACCCTGAAAAAGCTTAAAGAAAAACAGGAAAAAGAGTTCTACAAAGAGTTTCTGCACGCAGAAATGAAAGAAATAGACGATATTACATCAGCAAGATTTAAGATAGGTTAAGATGGTTAAAGCTTTATTAAACAGCATAAACAATATTCCAAACACAACAGCACAGTTAAACTCTGCAGCGAGTGACAATGTGTCTAAAACAGATTTTGAAAAACTGTTTGATAAACAACAAAGCTTAGCTTCAAACGACAAACGTCCGGAAGACAATACTAAAGACGATGATGAAGAGTCTTCAGAAAAGGCAGTTTCTCCGAATGACACTTTTGCCGGAAGCGTTGCTTACGATATAAGACAGTTAATAGCTTTCTTAAAATCTGCCGGCGATGATACATCTTCAAATACAGAAGAAACAGAGGTACAGGATATTGATGGAACAGAAACCCTGGATGCAGATGAAATAACAAAAAAACTTCTAAACCTTGAAGAGGAAGATGATGATAAGAAAAAAGATGATGGAGAAACAGAGGTTCAATCAGAGCCCGAGGTTGAAACTCAAACAGATGATTTAACCAACAATAATATAGACAGTTTTCTGGAAGATTTTGAAGTTACTACAGAAGAAGTTCAATCCAACTCTGAAACTCAAACAACTTCAAAAGAAGTAAGTAAAGAAACAGAACAATCACTTGAAGATATTATTGATGAAGACCAGCTCAAAGAATTAAAGATTGAATCTATTGAAGCAGAAACATCTGACAGCACAGGTGAAGACGACATTATGCAAAATCAGACTCCGGAAGAGCAGGGTGTAAAAGCAATGCTTCAGGCGGATGCAGATTTTGCAGAGGTAAAAACAGATGCTAAGCCTGCGCAGACAGTACAAAATACAACAAAACCAACTTCTTCAAGCGAAGTTACATCAAATAAAATCATTGAACAGATTACCAAACAAATGGAAGGAATGTATAACGGTTCAAAAGTTAATATGGTTCTTAATCCTGAATCGCTTGGTAAAGTTTCAATACAATTAATCAATACAAAAGAAGGTTTATCAGCTCAGTTTACAGTTGCTACACAGGAAGCAAGAAATTTAATAATGAAAGGGCTTGACGGACTAAAAGATACATTAATGTCACACGGTGTTAGTGTAGATAATGTAAGCGTAAAAATAAATGATGCTCAGGAGAGCGAATACAATGCAGATTGGACAGAACAGGAAGGTTCGAGAGGCGGCAACAAAGAGCAAGGTTCACAAAAAGAACAAAGAGGAAAAGAGCAGTTCGAACAGATGATGTCCTTTATTGAAAATGAAAATGGTAAAGTATAAAACAGACTGGAGAGAGTTATGAGTACAGTAGCAGATACAATTTCAGCAATGCAAAGCCAGACGGCAGCATATCAGCAAAGCTCTAAAGATAGAACAACAGGTATGACAAATGACAGTAATATGTTTCTGACATTGATGCTGCAGCAGCTTCAAAATCAAGATCCTACACAGCCGACAGACAACACTGAATGGTTGTCACAGCTGGCGCAGTATTCTTCTTTAGAACAGATGACACAGATGAATCAAGGATTAGAAGATTGTATGCAGTATCTTTCTGCTTTATATACTGATATGTCATACAATTCCGAAATCACACAGACACTTTCAATGATTGGCAAAGAAGTAACTCTTGAAATTCCGGACGAAAAAGATAAGACAAAAACAACAGAGGTTAAAGGAATAGTTACAGAAGCAAGCTTCAAAGACGGCACAGGAAAAGTTAAGGTTAACGGTGAATACTATTCAATTGCATACATTACTTCTATAAGAGATACCGGTTCCGGTTCTTCTGGTAACACAACAACAGATAGTACAACAGGTTCTAATACAACAAAAACAAAAGCATAAATATAAGACATACGGGAGGAAATAATGTCACAAGCTTTACACACAGCAAGCACCGGTATAAATGCCGGCCAGCAGCAAATTAACGTTATTGCCAATAACGTTGCAAACATCAACACAACTGCATATAAATCAGCAAACATGACGTTTGAAACGCTTTACTCAAGAAATTTATCATACGGAAGTGCCGCAACAAAAGACGGCGGCGGGACAAACCCTAAACAAATCGGGCTTGGTGTTAAGATAGGCGGTATTACAAGAGATTTTACAAATGGTGACTTTGTAAGCACCGGAAGGGACATGGACTTGATGATTTCAGGAAACGGCTTCTTTGTAGTTCAAGACTCTGACGGAAAGTTGTACTATACACGTGACGGCGTTTTCTCAACAGACTCTGAAGGCAATGTTGTTAATCAGTCAGGTATGAAAGTTGTTGCTGCTAAATCACCTTACACAAATGCAAGCTCAGGTGAAACCGTACAAGTTCCTAAAAACCTTAGCGCAACTGTTAAAGGCGACCCTGATATCGGAAACAAAAAAACAAGCCAGCTCAACAATGCAGACATTAAAGCAGGTGATATTTCCGCAACAATATCATATGTTGATAATCTTGGTGCTACAAAAACTGTAGATGTAACACTTAATATCCCTAAAGGAGATCCAACAATCAACGAAATTCTTGATGGATTTAATGCACAAATTGCTAAACAAGCACCTAATGCAAAAGGTGTAAGCTTCTCAACAACCAAAGACGGATGCATTACCTATACCGGTGATATTACATTTAATGAACCCGGTACAACAAGTAACTTTTTGGGAGAAACAGGACTCAGCAGTACAAACAAAACTTCTGATCCGCTAAATCAGGTCGTATCACTTCAAGAAATGGTAAATTATAATAACTCTATCACCTTAAAATCTACAACCGTTGATGAAAACGGTATTATAGCAGCCACTTACAGCGACGGTTCTATACTTACACAGTACGTTGACGACACATACACAGTACAATGGAAATACACAACACCTCAAGGTGTAACAATCAGGGGTGATGATGTTACAGCAACAGGCGCAACAATTGAGAATTCAAACTTCGTAATTGAACTTGCTACCATGGTAAACGAAGAGGGTCTTGTTTCTGTTAACAACAACCTCTGGGAATGGGCTGCTGACGTAGGTGACGTTTACTATGGCATGGCAGGTGAGGTTTCATTTGGTTCAATTGAATCAGGCGGTTATGAAGGTTCAAATGTTGATATTGCAGCAGAACTTTCAAATATGATTACTGCACAAAGAATGATTCAGATGAACTCACGCGTGTTCTCTACAGCAAGCAGTGTAATGGAAACACTTGCTTACTTAGGACAATAGTGCTACGCACGTAGACCAATTGTCGAAGGGTATTGGTTAAACTACAAACTCAAATTAAAATTCCAGACCCTTCTCAATGTAAAACCTAACAAAAGGCATGCCTTTTTTGAAAAAATTTTCAAAAATCTTGTCAAATTGTTAACAAAAAGCATTGTACTTTACAAAACTTAATATTTTAGACATGGTCGAAATCCATGTAAATCATGGGTTTCGGCATGTTTGAAAAAAGCGCAAAAGTTGTTACAAATACACTCTTGTACAGGGCATGTTTTCTGGTATATAATACAATAGAGGGTTGGGGATAATGTTAACACCATCACAAAAAGGCACATCAGAGAACAGCCTGAAAGACGAGAGATTAATTCCTGTAAACAGCTGGGGAACAGAAGTTGAGATTAGTCAAACATTAGTTAACAACAATCTCCACGAAATTCAAACAAATATCGCACATTCTAAAGTAAAAATAGTAGCAGTAACAAAGTATTACGGATTATCAGCAATACTTGCGGGCTATGAAGCAGGGATTAGGGATTTTGGAGAATCAAGAGTTGTAGATGCAATTGCAAAGTTAGAAAAACTTCCTGAGAATGTCAGACAAAATTCCACATTCCACTTTATAGGACATTTGCAGTCAAACAAAGCAGAAAAGGTTGTAAAACATTTTGATGTAATAGAGTCAATAGATTCGCTAAAGATTGCACGCGCAGTATCAAAAGCGGCCTGTGAATTAAATAAGAGAGAGAAAGTTTTATTACAGGTTAACAACGCCGGTGAAGAACAAAAATCCGGATACAGCAAGGATGTTTTGAGGGCAGAAATTCAAGAAATCATTTCACTTCCGGGGCTGGATGTAAGAGGATTAATGAATATTGCACCAATAGACGCAGACGAAGCAAAACTTGCAGAATTATTCAAAGACATAAGGGAGTTCAGAGATGAACTTGAGAGAAGCTTTAACATTACTCTTCCAGAACTGTCAATGGGAATGAGTAATGATTACAAAATCGCACTCAGAGAGGGTGCAACAATTATCAGAATAGGCAGAAAGTTATTTAAGTAAGTTATAAATTGGAGGAGAAATGGCATTATCAGAAGGATTAAAAGGTTTTGTAAACTTTTTCACAAAAAGTTTTAACGATGGAAGTGACGACGAAGCATTTATGGATTTAGTAGACCGCGACGGCGACTACGACACAGATGGAACACTTGCTCTTGATACTATGTATGGTACCAGAGTTAACAACAAACCGGAACGTTCTTTTGAAAGAGAATCAAAAGTTATTTCACACCCTAATTCATACAAATCTGGAGAAGTTACAGTAATTGAACCTCGTTCTTTTTCTGAATCAGCTCAGATTGTAAAAAAATTAATTGACAAGAAAACTGTTATCCTTCATTTGGATTTATTAGACAAAGAACAATCTCAAAGAACTATTGATTTTATTTGCGGTGCAGCTCATGCATTAAACGGAACTGCTCAAAAAATCAGTGATATGGTATTTATCTTCACCCCTAGCAATGTTTCTTTGTCTGTAGAAAATGGTGCATTGCAGAGTAAATTTGCAGAATCACTCTGGAACAAACCTCTATAAGATGAAGTATGAAATTTTAAAATAATATATTGATTTGTGATAGTTGGATTTTCAGGATGCTTTTTGCATCCTTTTTCTTTTCTACTGCAAAATTAAGCTCCTTTCGGAAGAGAGACAAAAGGAGCAAGGCTAATTATTATGAAGAAAAGATTTTGGTTTTTAAAGATGTAAGCCGAATACACACACAATGCCTAATCATTTTTTCGTCGAAATCCGACTATCTCACTAGCTGTCTTCGACTTACATATATATTTTAGCATTTTGTGAAAAATTTCTTAATCTTCTTAAGAAGTAATCCATTAGGATTATTTACTATTTATTTTAAAATTATCTATCTGAGGGCCAACGTACTTTCCAATAAGAACATTTTCAACGAAATGGTCAATAGGTTTAATAGCAAGCCCTAGTGCACAAAAACCGCCGATTGTTTTTATAAAATTACCCTTCATAAGCTGACCTTTCTGGAAATTTGTTAACACGCTTTTGACTGCAACACTTTCCGTCTGTCCGCTTTTAAGCGCTTTTATATATTTTGAATACCATCCGCCCGCCTTAACCTCTGTTGTCGGGTTCAGTAAATCTTTACGCATTTGTATTAAATTTTTTATAGTTTTGATAGAATATTTTTCCACATTTTCTTTTTTATCAAGGCTAAAAATTTTAAACGTATTTTTCAACGATTTTTTCTTGTTGCTGAAATCCATACTGTCAGAAACATGATCAAGAAATTCTTTTATACATTCTTCATCACGTCCGTCATAAGCACGCATTTTACCATTTGCAATAAATTGTTCTGCAACTTTTGAAACGTGTTCTTTTGCATTTAAAGAAATTTTATCTTCCGTAAACTTTCCAAACTGAGAAAAAGCATTCTGTCCGAGCTTTACGGCTACTACCGGAAGGAATACACTAGCAAGCCCTTGAAATATTGCCTGTTTTAAACATCTTTTTGAATCCGGACTATATTCGGTCTGATCGTTTTTGTATTTATCATAAACATCAGCACCTATATACATCAAAGCCGGAACCCAGGTCATATTTGCAGCATTCCCGATAATAGGACGCAATGCTTCACCAACCTCGTTAGTAAATGCTGCACCTCTCAAAGGCCAATTCATTAACGGATCTTTATACCCGCCTGTTTTACTATCGATGGTGTGATTATCGGCACGGCTGCTGACAGTATGCACTCCTGCTGGCTTTATCATCCTTTAGATATCTCCTTCATACAAAATGCTATTTATCTAACGGGAATCAAGACTAAAAATTGCCCTTTTATTTACAAAATTTTACAAAAAATTTCCCTGTGTATATAATTATAGCATGGAAAGAAAATTTGAACTGGTATCGAAATATAAACCGGCCGGAGATCAGCCTAAGGCAATAGAAAAACTGGTTAAAGGAATTCAGGAAGGCGATGATACGCAGACGCTCCTCGGGATTACAGGCTCCGGAAAAACTTTTACCATTGCAAATGTTATCGAAAAAGTTCAAAAACCTACGTTAATTATCGCACACAACAAAACGCTCGCGGCACAGCTATATAACGAGTTTAAAGAACTTTTCCCCAACAACGCGGTTGAATATTTTATTTCTTATTACGATTATTATCAGCCGGAAGCTTATATTCCGCGCACTGATACTTATATTGAAAAATCCGCAAGCATAAACGAAGAAATTGACAGATTAAGACATAATACAACTAGAAGTTTGTATGAAAGAAACGATGTTATTATTGTTGCATCTGTAAGCTGTATTTACGGTTTGGGACTTCCTGAAAGCTACTTTAAGGGAACTATCAAAGTCAGTGTCGGAGATACGCTTGAGAGAAATGATTTAATTAAACACCTTGTTATGACCCAATATACAAGAAATGATCTGGTACTCGAGCGTTCAACTTTCAGGGCAAGAGGTGATATTTTAGAAATCATGCCGGCGTATGAAAAAATTATTACAAGGATTTATTTCTTCGGAGATGAAGTCGAAAAAATCGTCCGGATTGATAACCTTACAGGTGAAATTCTGGAAGCTCCGGAGTCGGTTATGATTTATCCAGCGGTTCATTATATTGCATATGATGAAAACGAAGACGAAACAATTTCAATGATTAGAACAGAGCTTAAAAACAGGGTCGCAGAACTCGAAAGCCAGAATAAAATTTTGGAATCCCAAAGGCTTCAGCAGCGCGTAAAATATGATATTGAAATGATTAAAGAAATGGGATATTGTTCAGGCATTGAAAATTATTCAAGAATAATTGAACGCCGGCCGGTAGGTTCTGCTCCTGCTACACTTCTGGATTATTTCAGAGGAGATTTCTTAACAGTTATAGATGAATCACATGTTACCATTCCGCAATTGAACGGAATGTATCATGGCGACGCTTCAAGAAAAAACACGCTTGTGGAATTTGGTTTCAGGCTTCCGTGCGCAAAGGATAACAGACCGTTAAAAAGTGAAGAATTTTTTGCTAAAGTAGGACAAAAGATTTACATCTCAGCAACCCCGGGAGAGTTTGAGAAAAAAACTTCCGAACAAATGGTTGAACAAATTATCAGACCAACAGGTTTAGTTGATCCGAAAATCAGTGTTAGACCGATTGAAACACAAATTCCTGATCTTAAAGCTGAGATTGAAAAACGCGCTAAAAAGGAAGAACGCGTACTTATTACAACTCTTACGAAAAAAATGGCAGAAGATTTATGCGACTTCTTTTTACAGGAAGGTATCCGAGTACGATATCTGCACAGCGGAATTAAATCAATAGAACGTGTTGAAATTTTAAGAGATTTAAGACTTGGAGAGTTTGACGTACTTATCGGTGTCAACCTTTTGAGAGAAGGTCTGGATATTCCGGAAGTTTCACTCGTTGCGATTATGGATGCAGATAAGGAAGGTTTCTTAAGGTCTGACACAAGCTTAATCCAGACAATTGGCCGTGCCGCACGTAATGCCTGCGGGGAAGTTATTATGTATGCTGATAAGATTACTGATTCTATGCAGAGGGCTATTGATGAAACTAACCGCAGACGCGAAATTCAGCTTGCACATAACCAGAAATACGGAATTATTCCGCAAACTATCAAAAAGCCAATTGAAAATAATCTGCTCTCACTTGTCGCAAGTTACAGAGATTTGGAAGATATTGTTGCAGAAGAAATGGTTGATTTAGGAATAGAGAAAAAAGACTTGCCGAAACTTATCTCCAAACTAGAAAAAGATATGCACAAAGCTGCTAAAATTCTTGATTTTGAACGGGCAGCTGAGATTAGAGATCAACTGAAAAAATTAAGAGAGATGGTAAATTAAAAATTTTATGCTAATCTTTTATTATGAAGAAGTTGGCTTTGTTAATATTATTAATGATGATTTTTCAATCCTCAGTATTTTCCAGACCTGTTGTATTTAATGATGACGGAAAATTCGGTCTGAAGGATGAAAACGGAAACATAGTTGTAAAAGCTGAATACAAAAAGCTTATAAGATTAGGAGAATCCGGCTGGATTATTCAGAAAGGTTCGAAATTCGGCATTATGAACGACGAAGGAAAAATTCTCGTCGAACCTAAATATAACAGGGCAGACAGAGTTCTCGGGAAGTTTGCAAAACTTACAAAAGGTGAAAAAAACGGACTGTTTGATGAAAAAGGGTTCGTAATTCTTCCTCCAGAATATTCATCAATTGATCTTCTCTTCGGAGGAATGTTTTTGACCTGTAAAAATTACAAATACGGTGTCACAGACTTTAATGGACAGCCAATTCTGGATAATATTTTTGATGATATTTACATGCCGAAACCAAATGTTATGATAATTACATACAACGGCCAGCAGTATGAAATTCAGGGGGTAAAATCCGGTGAAATGACTCTGCCAACAGATGTAGCATCAATCCAAGACAGTGAAGATTTTAAAATAACAGAGCTTATACAAAAACCGGTCACAACAACGGGATATTACAGTGTTACGGCAACAAATTACCTGCTGAAAATATTCTCGTCAATCTCTCCGGCTTATGAGCAAACAATTGACGAACTTATGTTTTCACAGGGTGCAGATGCAGCCAGTGTTATTATGAAATTCACATGGCTTCCGCGCTTCCCGTTTGTATACGTAAGAAAATACTGCCAGAATCTCGCAGCACCGAATAACGGACCGTTAAGCGGAGTTAAAACAAACCTAAAAAAACAACTAAATATTTAATGCTGCCAGAAATGGCGTTTTTTAACCTTTTTCTTGATGCATTTTTTCGCAAAATCTATTGCTTCCGGCTCTGTTCTAAAAATATGCCCATCGCCGAGTTGGTCTATAATTCCATGTTTTTCAAACTGCTCTTTTACACTGTCTGATTTTAGGACTACAAGGATTTTAACCTTCTGCGACTGAAGTCTTATGATAATATCCTCTAACGCAAAAATTGCAGAAATATCAAGAAGATTTTCAGAAGGATAGTCTAATATTAAGTATTTAGTACCAAGCATTTCATCAAATTGAGAAATCAACTGGGTTGCAGAGCCGAAAAAGAATTGACCGTCAATATGCACAACACGGATTTTGTGATTGTAATCTTTTTCGAGCAATTTCTCAAGCTTTATTATATCTTTGTCATAAACTGTTTTCTGAACTAGTTTAGCACTGTCTGCTGTTCTTTTGGCATACAACAATGCCGCACAGGTAATTCCTGCACCGACAGCGACAATCAGGTTATAAAATACCGTTAATAAAAATACCACAGCAAGAACGTATAAATCATCGCGCGGCGCAAATTTTATAACCTTAAGCAGTTTTACGTCAATTATATCGTAACCTATTTTAATCAAAATGCCCGCAAGAACAGCAAGCGGGATTTCTGCGACAAATCCAGAAAGCTTAAAAAGCAGAAACATTAAGATTAGCGGATTTATCACAGCAGTAAGTTTTGTCGAAGAGCCTGTATTTATTGCAGCAACAGTTCTCATAGTTGCCGCAGAACCCGGAAGCGAACCGGTCAGAGCACAGACCATATTCCCAACACCCTGCCCGAGAAGCATTCCTTTTGAAGGTGTTTTGGTTTTAAGAAGAGAATCTGCTACAAGCACTGTCAAAAGGCTTTCAGATGAAAGCACAATTGCCAGAGTTACTGCATAATGAAAATATGTTATTACTGCATGCAAGTCAGCCTTAGGAAGAGTAAGATGCGGAAATGTGATTGAAATATTCGAAATCTTATCCACATTCAAGCCGAGTTTCATAGAAAGCAGTGTACATATAACCAGAGCTATCGCCTGCCCCGGGATAATTTTATTAAACTTTTTAGGTATTGCAAAAACAATAACAAGTGTAATAACTCCGATTAACAGCGCATCGTAATTTATTGTGTGAAGATTTTTGAAAAATGCACTTATACTGGTTATTGTATTAGACATCACCGGACAGCCGAGCAGAGGATTAATCTGCATAATAATTATAATCACTCCGATACCGTTCATAAATCCGGAAATTACAGGATAAGGAACATATTTTACGATTGCCGGAAGCGAGGTAAGCGACAAAATTATCTGAAGTATACCAGCCATAAATATTACGAGTATAACTGATGAAATATCAGCATTTAAAGCGGCCATAATTGAGGCGATTACAATAGTTACAGGCCCAGTAATTCCGGATACAAGAGGAACTTTACTCCCGATAAGCCCAGCAATAAAACAGAGAATTATCGCACCCCATACGCCTGCGCTGGCGCCAAAACCGGTTGCAACTCCAAAAGCCAGCGCCTGCGGGAGCGCAACTATGGCAGAATTTAAACTCCCTAAAACATCGCCCGCAAATATCTTCAAATAACTTTTAATCATAGAATAATCCTACACAATAAATCTTGCTGTACAAGCTCCAAATACTACCAGCCATATGAACATAATTCCAGCAAGAAGTATTGGTTTTAAACCCAGCCCCTTTATTTTCTCAAAATTAGTTTCTACTCCGAGAGCAAACATAGCAACAGTAAGCAAAAACACGTCAAACTCGATAATGCCCGATTTTACCGCTGCCGGAAGCAGATTTAAAGAATTAAATCCGCACATCACTACAAACAATATAGCAAACCATGGCATCGGAACTTTTGTTCTTTTTGTATGTGATTTTTTTGATAAATACAGTCCGAGCAAGAATAAATACGGCACAAGCATCATTACTCTTGTAAGCTTTACAATTACGGAAGTATCACAAACCTGCGGAGAAACCGCACTTCCGGCCGCAACGACCTGAGCGACTTCATGTATAGTTGAACCGATATAAATCCCGAAAGAGCTCTCCGGCACAATACACAAGCCTGCGAGAAACGGGTATAAAAACATTGAGATAGTACCAAAAAGTACTACCGTAGAAACCGCAAGCGAAACTTTATGAGAATCAGCCTTTAGCATAGAGTCAGTTCCGAGAACAGCAGCAGCACCGCATACAGAAGAGCCTATTGCAGTAAGCATACACAAATCTTTATCAAGTTTAAATACACGCGTTCCAAGGTAATACCCGAGAAGATATGTTGTAGCAAGCATAATTACGTCAGCCCAGAAACCTTGCAGCCCGACCGCAAAAATCTGCTGGAACGTTATTCTGAAACCGTACAGAATAATTGCAAGCCTTAAAAGCCTTTTTGCAGAAAACGTTATTCCTTCCCTGAATTCAGCAGGGATAAATTTATTAAAAACATTACCGATAATCATACCTGCAATTATTGCAAGCGTTAAAGAATTTAAGTTAATAGACTGACAGAACCCGCATTTACACGTAAAATAAGCTGCCAGTGCAAAAATCGAACAAAATATTATACCTTTTATGCTTTTCATACTTCCTCCTTTATTTCAAATTATAACAAAACTATACATATTGAGTAAAAAATGCTAAACTTGCTATGTAACAAGGAGTTTATATGAAAGATGTTGAAAGATGGCTCAAAAACGGGCTTATTGATGAAAATCTAGCACAGATTCTTAATGCGGATTTAAAAAAAGAAGCGGAAAAAAGACAAAAATTGAGAACGCAGATTGTATTATACACAATAGGCGTAATCCTGCTCGGCACAGGTGTTATAACATTTGTAGCAGGAAATGACTGGATACTGGAGCTTCTTCAGTCTATCCCTGTTCTACAAATATTAATACTTTTTGTCTGCGCAGCGGCCTCTCTTATTGGAGGGTGGAAACTGGGATTTGAAACCCAAAAATTTCCACGTCTTGGCGGAGCACTCATATTTTTATCAACACTTCTAATTGGAACCTGCTATATTCAAATCGGACAAACTTACAATTGGAGCACAAATACCTCCACCATCCTTTCACTATGGTTTATAAGTATTTTCCCGCTCGCATTTTTGTTCAACAGCAAACCGGTCAACTGGCTTTCAATAATCTTATTTATCACAGCATTCCCGTATTTTTATTTTGAGTGGAAATATGATACTGCACAAGTTTGGACAATATTTATGCCGTTCTCGCTGTTTGGAATTCTGTATACTTTTGCAAATATCCCGCTGCTTAAAGAAAAATTCAATGACTTTTCTTTAAGCTACAAACTTACAGCTTTAATTCCATTATTTTTTACACTTTTGATTATGATTTTTTCAGTACAAAAATCCTACCATATAATTAACATTCATTATCTTATCGTACCTGCTGTAATAGTTTTATTTAATATTCTCAACTACTGTTTTGATAAAAATCGTGATACGCTGGTACAACTTGAAACAGCATTTATAATAATTTTTATGTGTTTTCTCGAAACAATGCTTATTCTCAGCGGTGTAAATAAAGCCGTAATAATGACCTGCGCTCATTTGTTTTTAATCTTCATAATCTCAATGGGTATGTACTGGGGTTACAAATTTGAAAAAGTTTCGCTTATAAACCTTAGTAATTTCTTTCTTTTGATATATCTGCTCACTGTTTATTGCAGATACGGCTGGAATTATATGGATAAGACATTATTCTTCCTGATAGGCGGTGTAGGACTTGTTAGTCTGGGAATTTTTCTTGAAAAAGACAAAAATAAAAGGCTCAGTAAAAATAAGGAGGAAGAATAATGAAAAAATATGTTTATATTATCGTTTTAATCTGGGCGCTTCTTGCCGGAGGAATAACAGCTTACAATGAAAATCTGCTTAGAAAAGGCGAAGAAATTCTTCTGAAAGTTTCACCGGTCGACCCTCGTGATTTCTTACGCGGAGATTATGTCAGCCTGAGGTATGAAATTAACACTGCTTCAGAGAACTCAGATTTACGCGGAGATGTTTACGTAGTACTCAACAAAAATTCTGATAAAACATTCGGTATAAAAGAAATTACAAATAAAAAGCCTGAAAATACTGTATTTTTAAGAGGCGAAAAATACGGAAAACGGGTTACATACAAAGGAATTCAGCAGTATTTTGTCAAAGAAGGCAGAGGCAGAGAGCTTGAAAAAGAACTTGTAAAAGGCGGACTTGCCAAAGTTTCAGTTGATAAAAACGGAAATGCAAGAATAAAGGAAATAATTACAGCAAAATAGAATTCTCCATGGTATAATAAATCCAATGAAGGAGAATTGTATGAATAAATTAAAAATAGGATTAATCGGACTCGGAACTGTTGGCTGCGGTGTTTATAAGACAATACAAAACATTGATAATGTTGAGATTGTGAAAATCGCTGTAAAAAATATAAATAAACCGCGCTCTGTTGAAGTTCCGCGTGAAATGCTTACTGATAATCCGTATGATGTTGTTAATGACCCTTCTATCGATGTTGTAGTTGAATTAATTGGCGGTGTTGAGCCTGCTTATGATTATATTTCGACTGCAATTAAAAATGGTAAACATATTGTTACTGCAAATAAAGAACTCCTTGCCAAAAGAGGAGAAGAATTGTTTATTCTATCGGAAGAATATAACAAAGTTGTTCTTTACGAAGCTGCAATTGCAGGCGGTATACCAATTATAATGCCTATTAAAACCATCTTAGCCGGCAATAAAATTAATAGGATTCAGGCAATTCTTAACGGAACAACAAATTATATCCTTACTAAAATGGATGTTGACGGTGCGTCTTATGAAGACGTTTTAAAAGAAGCTCAAGAATTAGGTTACGCAGAAACAGACCCTACCGGTGATGTGGAAGGTTTTGACGCTGCTTACAAAATAACCACACTTTCGACAATAGCGTTTAAGAAAAGAATTAAAATCGAAAACGTATACAGAGAAGGTATTACAAAGATTAGAAAAGAAGACATGGCAAAAGCAAATGAGTTTGGATATAAGATAAAACTTATTGCTACTGCTACAATAGATGAAAATGACAATGCAGATGTAAGAGTTCATCCAATGCTTGTATCAAAAGACAGTATGCTGGCACATATTGATTATGTAACAAATGCCGTTGCAATAAGCGGTCATCCAATAGGAAATATTGTTCTCTCAGGCCCGGGCGCAGGAGAATTTCCGACTGCAAGCTCTGTTGTGGGTGATATCTTAGCAATAGCAGCAGAATTCGGAAGAACAGATTATATGCTTCCTATGATGAGATGCAACCATACATCTAAAGCAAATCCGGTTAATATTGATAATACTTATAATAAGTATTACATCTCAATTACCGCTCCAAACGCAATAGG
The DNA here is from genome assembly GCA_900552525.1 of Candidatus Gastranaerophilales bacterium. GTDB lineage: Bacteria > Cyanobacteriota > Vampirovibrionia > Gastranaerophilales > Gastranaerophilaceae > CAG-196. The sequence goes on from UNSK01000003.1 coordinate 54,699, forward strand.
TGTAATCGCAAAAATCGGTACAATTTGTGCTAATAAAAATATAAGCTTATCAAGTATACTTCAAAAAGGCGTTTCTGATGATAACACAGCTGACATTACTGTTATTACTGAAAGCTGTCAGGAAAAACTTATTAAAGAAGTAGTTAATGAATTAAACGATTGTACAGTAAACAGCATTATAAGAGTTGCAGACTAATCTTCTAACGCATCGAAATAAGCCTGCCTGTATTTTTCGATTTCTTCTTTTATTTGATGCATAAGAGATTGTAATTCGTAATAACAATCTCTTACCTTATCAATATATATCGTTTCTTTTTCTGTAAGATTAACGAGATCTCCTTCTTTCAAAACATAGTTTATAAAGTCTAAAGCTGTCATCATACCACTTTCCGCCTGCGCGAAAAACCAGCTGTTTCTTGTAAATTCACTGTCTATAAATCGTGATAATCTGTTCATATTTTCTCCTTTCCTTATATATGTTTAAACATATGTTTTCATCATTTTAAATAGATAAAAGAATATTTATTATATTGTTTTCAATACTTATTTCAACTGGCGATAGTCAAAAAAAGAAACTATCATATTGTTATGTTTACTGAAAAAGAAATTAGACAAAATGTAGGCAATATCGTTAAGCAGTTACGCATCCAAAAAGGATTAACTCAAGAAAAACTTGCAGAATTTATTGACGTACAGCCACAAACAATTAGAGCTATTGAAAAAGGCAGAAGTTTTCTATCGTGCAAGGTTCTTACTAAACTTTCTAATTTCTTTGAGGTTGACTATTCATTTTTCTTTTTAAAAAAAGCCAACATTCTAAATGATGATGATAACAAAAGTATCAGTAAAATAAAGAGTCTTTTACCTCAATTCAGTTCATCAAAATTGAATGAAATTTATAATATTTTACTTGTAATGCATAAGTAAATCTCCCATCTATTTCAAAATCGAAACGCCTAGCTACATCATATCAATTATTATTTCTAAATGCAACAGAATGATGAAAAATCAATACAATTTTCTAAAACAGTTGGTGAACTCGTTAAAGAACTTCGCTTAACGAACACTGATAAATCTCTTAACAAACTGGCGGATGAATATGATATAAGCAGAGCTACTTTGTCAAAATTAGAAAATGGCATTCATCATTGTAAATTCATAACTATTTGGCAGCTTTCAGAAGCATTAGGGATTAAATGTTCAGAGCTTGTTAAAAGATTAGAAGAGAAACTGGGAGATGATTTCTCGCTTATTGATGAATAGAGCACAAGGTATATTCTATGAGTTACGACAGAAAACTAATACGGAATGGCAACGGTTGGGCATTGTGTATTAATTCAACAATTTTACAAATGCTGGACGTAAATCCGCAAATAAATATGATTAAATACACAATTGAAAATGATAAATTAATTATCACTAAAAGCGATAAAAATATTGAAAAATAAGTTTTATAAGTTCTATTTTCCTTTCTATTGTGATATATTAAAGATAAACAAAGAGAGGATTAGATTATGTACTATCAGGGATTAATTAACAAATACAGAAAATATTTACCGGTAACAGATTCAACTCCGGTTGTAACTTTAAACGAAGGTAACACCCCGTTAATTAAAGCCGGCAACCTTGCACGTAAAATCGGGCTTGAAGCTAATATTTATTTAAAATTTGAGGGCTGCAACCCTACAGGAAGCTTTAAAGACCGTGGAATGACAATGGCTGTTACAAAAGCAAAAGAGGACGGCGCAAGCGCTATAATATGCGCTTCCACCGGAAACACTTCAGCTTCGGCCGCTGCATACGGTGCAAAAGCCGGGATTAAGACATTTGTACTTATCCCGGACGGTTACATAGCTCTCGGAAAACTCTCTCAAGCTATGATGTACGGTGCAGAAATTATCGCTATACAAGGCAACTTTGATCAGGCTCTTGACTGCGTTAGAGAAATTTCAGCAACACATCCTATTACACTTGTTAACTCTGTTAACCCTTATAGGATTGAAGGACAAAAAACCGGTGCATTTGAAATTTGCGACGCTTTAGGAAAAGCTCCTGAATACCACTTTATCCCTGTAGGAAATGCCGGAAATATTACCGCTTACTGGAAAGGCTACAAAGAATACCATGCAGAAGGTACGATTAAAAACCTTCCTATGATGATGGGATTTGAAGCAGAAGGTTCTGCTGCTATCGTACGCGGGGAAAGAATTTTGAAACCGGAAACTCTTGCAACTGCAATAAGAATAGGAAATCCTGCCAGCTGGAAACAGGCAGAAGCTGCAAGAGATGAAAGCAAAGGTAAAATCGGATGTGTATCTGATGAAAAGATTGTTGAAGCTTATAAAATGCTTGCCGCTACAGAAGGTATCCTCTGCGAACCAGCAAGTGCAGCTTCTGTTGCAGGCTTAATTCAGGCACATTCGCAAGGACTTGTAAAACAAGGTACAGACATTGTATGTATTCTTACAGGAAATGGTCTAAAAGATCCTGATAATGCTATAAAATATTCTAATGCAGATGTCAAGAAAACATCTTCTGAAATTAAAGACGTTTTGAAAGCTATGGGTATTTAAAAAATGCTAAGAGAAGAATTTATTAACGCAAAAAGGATTGTTATAAAACTCGGAACAAATGTATTAAGAAATTCAGAAGGTGAAGTTGCAATTTCGCGTATTTACTCCTTCATTGAAGATATGGCGAAACTCGTCAAACAGGGAAAGGAAGTTATTCTTGTAACCTCCGGAGCTGTCGGACTTGGCAAAAAGAAACTTAATCTGGAATCAACTGCTGAGGATGGCGTAAAACAGGCTTGCGCCGCAGTGGGGCAGAGCAGACTAATGTCTTTTTATGAAAACGGATTTGGAATTTACGATGTTCCAATCGCGCAAATTCTTTTGACTGAGGATGATTTTTCTTTAAGATACCGCTATTTAAGCCTTAGAACAACATTAAACAAAATTCTTGAATTCGGGGTTGTCCCGATTATTAACCAGAATGATACGGTTTCAACTATAGAAATGAACCCTATGATGTCAGGAATGAAAGTTTGTTTTGCCGATAATGACAAGCTTTCAGCACTTGTAGCAAGCGAACTTGACGCAGATTTGTTAATCCTTTTATCTGATATAAACGGACTTTACACCGCAAATCCAAAAGTTGATAAAAATGCAGAGCTTATCAAAGAAGTTGATTGCGTTACAGATGAAATAATGTCGCTTGGAACCGACGCTTCCGAAGGCGGAAGAGGCGGTATGCGGACAAAACTCGAAGCAGCCAAACTTGTAACCAGATTTGGCGGTAAAGTTTTAATTGCCAACGGTAAAATACCTTTTGTAATAAATAAAATTTTTGAAGGTGAAGATATCGGAACAATGTTCCTGCCTACAAGTGAAAATCTTCCGGATAAAAAACGCTGGATTGGATATGCAACAAATATTATTGGCGGACTTGTAGTTAATGAAGGCGCAAAAAAAGCTATATTAGAACAGTGTTCAAGCCTTCTGCCTATCGGAATTTTAAATGTCGTTAATGATTTCAACCGCGGAGAAGTTGTTTCAATAATGGATGAAAATAATATCGAGTTTGCACGCGGAATGGTGAATTATAACTCGCAGGAATGCAGGAGAATTGTGGGTTCGCACTCAAATAATATTGAAAAAATTCTCGGTTATAAAAATTATGACGCGGTTATTACAAGAGATAATATTACGGGATTGTTATAATAAATAAATTTTGTCTTTTGATGTATAATTGGAAGATGAACAGGGGAGAATTAAATGCAGGAAGTATTAGAAAAAAAGTCGATTAAAAATATAGATTTCAATTGCGATTTAGCACAGGCTTACGGAGTATACAAAAATATTCAGGAATACGAGCTTCTTGATTATGTAAGCTCAGTTAATGTTTCCTGCGGTTTTCACGCCGGTGACCCTGTAACAATTAAGGAAGCTATGCTTAGGGCAAAAGAAAAAAATGTAGCAATTGGTGCACACATCGGATTTAATGATATTCAGGGTTTCGGCTACAGGCCTGTTGAACTCAAAGAAGATGAGCTTGAAGCTCTTGTTGTTTATCAGGTTGGTGCAATTATGTCATTTGCAAAAGCTTACGGATTAAGTATTGAACACGTTAGACCGCACGGTGCAATGTACAAAATGGCCGGTGAGGATTTTCAATTCTCCTCTGCAATAGCAAAAGCTGTAAAAAAATGCTCTGAATGGCTCGTTTATTATGCTCCGGCCGGTGATATAACAGCAAAAGTAGGAGATTATGTAAATATTCAGGTTGCTCAGGAACTCAGCCTTGAAAAAACTTACAACCCTGATTTAACAATCGATTATTCTGTTCCTGATAATACTAATAATTACGATTTAATCAAAAGATTCCAGCACCTTCTGCATACGTCGCAAATCCGCAATAATTTAGGCGGAATGAGTTTTGCAGAAGTCAATACAATTCATTTTTCAAACAAATACAAAAATTCGCTTGATTTAATACAGCAGGCCAGAAACTACATCACACCTGCGCCGGTTAATTATATTAATGCTAAAGCTTCAGGATGGGTGGATTAATATGTTTTCAAGATTTAAAAACAATGTTAAAGTTACAAAAGATGTAGGATGGCTGCTTCCGGGGCTGGAAGTAAAAAGATGGTTTCTGCTTATCTTTTTCGGCTCCATAATGATTGTTCTTGGTTTTATGGTACTGGCTAATGTTAGACCTATATACTTAACTCTTGAATTAATTAGAAAAGCTGCATTAATACTGCCGTCCAATTTTCTGGCCGCAGTATTTATTCTTATTGGTTCTGCTATATTCTTTAAAGGCTGGCAGAAAACTACTTTATCCATTATGGATATGGATAACAAAAAAGGAAATATTTCTGTTTTAGAAAAATTATACAGAAGAAGAAAGCTCAATAAAGGCGCCAAAATAGTTGCAATCGGCGGAGGAACTGGGCTTTCAATGCTTCTCAGAGGTATAAAAAAATATACAAATAACGTAACTGCAATCGTAACCGTTGGTGATGACGGCGGAAGCTCAGGAAGATTAAGAGAAGAAATGGGCGTTCTTCCTCCGGGAGATATCAGAAACTGTATAGCTGCGCTTGCTGATGATGAAGATATGATTACCGAACTTTTTCAATACCGTTTTAAAAACGGCGAAGGCCTTGAAGGACATAGTTTCGGCAACCTTTTCCTTACAGCATTATGCTCTATTACAGGCGATATGGTAAGAGCTGTAAAAGAATCATCAAACGTTCTTAATATCAGAGGAGTTGTGCTTCCTGCGACTTTAGATGATATGAAACTTGCCGCTTCTTTTGAAGATGGCCGGATTATTCACGGCGAATCCAATATACCGGAAGCTCACGGAAAAATTAAACGATTATTTACAGAGCCCGAGCATTGCCATGCACTGCCTGAAGCAATTACAGCTATTCATGAAGCAGATTTAATCATTCTGGGCCCCGGAAGTTTATACACCAGTGTAATTCCAAATCTTCTGGTTGATGGTATAGTAGAAGCCATAGATAAATCACACGCAAAAAAAATATATGTATGCAATATTATGACCCAGCCGGGTGAAACTGATAACTATTCTGTTGCAAGCCACGTTAACGCACTGATTACACACGCTAACGGCAAAAAAATTGTCGATGCTGTTCTGGTTAATGACAGCCTGCCGGATAATATTTCAGAAGGATATGCAAAGAGCGGCTCAATTCCTGTAAGATTAGATATGGAAAATATTGCACCTATAGGGATTGAAGTAGTTTCTCAAAAATTGTTACAAGAAAATAAAGAGGGGCTTGTCAGACACAGCTCACATAGAGTAGCAAGAGCAGTATATTACTGGTACAGAAGGGCAGTAAAAAGATAATGAGGACAGTTACAAGTTTTCAGAGATTAAAAGAAAATAATGAAAAAATAGCAATGCTCACTGCTTACGATTATTCCACCGCACAGGTTCTTGATAAAGCTGAGATTGACGGGATTTTAGTCGGTGACTCTCTGGCTATGGTTGCATTAGGTTATAAGGACACTTATAACATTTCTATTGACGAGATGCTGATATTTGTAAAAGCTGTTGCAAGAGGCGCACAAAATTCTTTTATTGTAGGTGATATGCCGTTTATGAGCTATAACCTGACCGTTGAACAGGGTTTAGAAAATGCTTCAAAAATGATTAAGGCCGGTGCCTCCGGAGTTAAGCTTGAAGGATGCAATGAACATATTCTGAAACTGGTTAGACGATGCGTTGAGTCAGGAATACCAGTTCTGGGGCACCTTGGTTTTACGCCACAGCTGATGAACACAATCGGCGGACACAAAATTCAGGGAAAAACGTCCGAAAAAATAGAGCAGATTTTAGAAAGTGCCAAGAAGCTTGAAGAAGCCGGATGTTTTGCGATTGTACTTGAACTTATGCCTTCTGACAGTGCTAAATATATTACAGAAAATCTAAAAGTTCCAACAATTGGAATTGGTGCCGGCAAAGATTGTTCAGGTCAGATTGTTGTTACTGATGATATTTTAGGAAAGTTTACTGACTTCACGCCAAAATTCGTGAAAAAATACGCAAATTTAGATGAAACAGTGTCAAATAGCGTTAGTATGTATATCAGAGAAGTGAAGGAAGAGATTTTTCCTTCAGAGAGAGAATCTTTTAAGCTGGATGAAAGAGAGAGGGGTAAATTAAATTTATAAATATGCTAATACATTCAATTAAGGAATTAAGAGAGAAAAGAAAGGAATGGAGCGGGTTAAAAATAGGGCTTGTTCCTACTATGGGTGCTTTACACGAAGGACATTTGAGCCTTATAAAGAAAGCTAAAGAAACATGTGATAAGGTTGTTGTATCTGTATTTGTTAACCCGATACAGTTTGGCCCTGCGGAAGACTTTGATAAATATCCGAGAACATTAGAGGCTGATAAGGCTTTGTGCGACTCCGCAGGTGTTGATGTTGTGTTTGCGCCGTCACCAGACACAATGTATGGTAGTGGTAACCGTTTGTCTAATGATACTTTAACTTACGTTTGTCCACCGTTTTTTTACGTAAACAAGCTTTGCGGCAAGACAAGAGTCGGGCATTTCGACGGGGTTTGCACAGTTGTTTTAAAACTTTTCAATATTGTTCAGCCTGATTTGGCATTTTTCGGGCAAAAAGATGCACAGCAGGTTATAATAATCAAAAAAATGGTTAAGGATTTAAATGTTCCTGTTGAAATAATACAGTGCCCTATTGTACGTGAAGAATCCGGACTGGCGCTTAGCTCCAGAAATAAATATCTGTCTGAGGACGGCAAGGTTGAAGCACTTGTTTTGAGCAAAATTTTGAATAATATCAAGGCTTGTTACAAACGCGGTATAAACGATGTTTCGGCTCTAAAAGAAACTGCTTACAGCTATCTGACTGATAAGCATGATATGGAATACCTTGAGATTCTCGATAAAGACACGCTTGAAGAACAGGAAAAAGCTAATGATAATTCTATAGCACTGATTGCCTGCAGAGTTGAAAATGTAAGATTAATAGATAACTTGTATTTAGGAGGGTAAATGCATAAATACATTCTTAAATTTTTTAACGGCTTAAAAAGTTTCTGGCATTTTATGAAAATTGTGTGGGTTTTCTGCATAATTATGCTCTTACTTTTCTGGATACAAAATCTTACTCATGCTGAGTGGAGCTGGATGGGATTTATTACTCCGTTTTTAAAATCATTACTCGAAATTGCAAACAACATTTATTCAATATCGTTTAACATATGGGGTGCTGTGTTTGAACTAAAATACATCAGTGCAATTGTTATCCTGCTTGTGCTGTATTTCTGTATGAATTTATTAATCATAATTACTTGTGCTCTTGAAGGGTTGTACAAAAGTACCCATTATATCTGCAAAAAAACAGAAGAAGCTGTATTAAATAAATCTTTAAAAGAACAGATTGAAGCTGAAGAAAAGAAGATTAGCAAATACGTTGTTACAATACACACAGAAGTAAAGGCTAAGTTTTCTCACAAAGAAATTAATGTTGATTTAAAAGCTCAAAATGAATATATGAACAAATTTATCATGGAGAAACTTGAAATTGCACCTATTCCATATGAAGGCGGATTTATGTATTCATTTACTGATTTTAACAAAATCGACAGTGTTCTTAAGATTTTATTCAAAGTTCTGCACTCTACAACGCCATTAGACTACTCTATCTGTATTCAAGCAGGTGAGCAAACTCCGGAGAATATAAGACAGCTGAATAAGTTAATCAGCCTTAAACATTTCGGGAAAATAACTATGGCAGCAGATACGTCTTATAGATACAGATATAATGAAACTCACAGATATCAGACATCACAGATAGGAGTTTTCCAATATGGAGATAAGACACTGGAAGTACACGAGTTTAAACAGTTTGAAATTTAACAAAAAGGAGTATACATATGAGATATGATGCAGGAGAAGTTATTACCGCAATGGTAACACCATTCAATGAAAAGAGAGAAGTTGATTACGAAAAGGTTGAACAGCTGGCATATCAGCTTATTAATACCGGTTCAGACGCCGTTCTTGTAACAGGTACAACCGGAGAATCACCAACTTTGACGCATGAAGAAGAAATTGAAATCCTTTGCAGCGCAAAGAGAGGTGTAGGTGCAAATGGAAAAGTCATTATGGGTACAGGTTCAAATTCTACAGAAACAGCTGTTATGATGGCAAAAAAAGCTGAAAAAGAAGGTGTTGATGCAATCTTATCAGTAGTTCCTTATTACAATAAACCATCTCAGAGCGGTATAATTGAACATTTTTCTGCTGTTGCAGAAGCTGTTGAACTTCCTGTCATCTTATACAATATTCCGTCAAGAACAGGTGTTAATATGTCAGTTGATACAGTAAAAACACTCGCAAGAAAATACGAAAATATTGTTGCTCTTAAGCAGAGCTTCGGAGATATGGATTTAATTACGGACTTAAAAATGAATTGCCCTAAAGATTTCACAATTTATTCCGGTGATGACAGCCTTACCCTTCCAATGCTTTCTGTAGGGGCACACGGCGTAATCTCAGTAGCATCACATCTTTTCGGCAAAGAAATTAAATCAATGATAAGAAACTTTAAAACCGGCGATGTGCTTACTGCAAGGAATATGCACCAGAAACTATATCCAATCTTCAAAAAATTATTTATGGCGCCAAACCCTGTTCCTGTAAAGGCAGCATTGGCGTACAAAGAAATAATCAATGATTATGTAAGACGCCCGCTTGTTGAACTTACAAAATCAGAAAAGGCTGAATTAATATTTACGCTTGATTCGATTTAGCCTGTCGGGTAAGATTGTAAATTCAAGTTTGGGATAAAATAAAAATATAAATGTTAATAAGGAGTATATAGATGAAAAACAAACTAATACTGTTTTGGATGATTGTAGCAATAGTTATTGCCAGTATTGTTATAATCTGTACAAAACCAACTAAACTGGGACTTGATCTGGTAGGCGGCTCACGTTTGGTTTTGGAAGCACAGACAAGTGATACAATTGCACAAATTACGCCGGATATGATGTCAAGCTTACAGTTTGCAATAGAAAACAGGGTTAACAAACTCGGCGTTTCTGAAACAGTAGTTCAAAGAGCAGGTGATAAAAGGCTTGTTGTAGAAATTCCTGATGTTTCAGACTTAAATCAGGCAAAAGAATATATCGGTGAAACTGCAGAGCTGGATTTTAGAAAACCGGTCATGAAAGACGGCGAAGCAGAATGGGTTGCAACAGGACTTACCGGTAAGGATTTATCTAAAGCGAATTTGAGTACAAATTCTCAAAACGGACAGTGGGTTGTTGATTTAGAGTTTAACGGTGCCGGAACTAAGAAATTTGCAGATTTAACTAAACAGCTTGTAGGCCAGCCGATGGCAATTTTCTTTAACGGAGAGCTTCAGTCTGCACCTGTTATAAGAGAAGCTATTACAGGCGGAAGAGCACAAATTTCCGGTGGAGATAGCGGTTTTGTTTATGAAGAGGCAAAGAAAATGGTTGACCTCTTAAACGCCGGCGCACTTCCTGTACCGGCTAAAATCATAGAAGAAAATACAGTAGGACCGACTCTTGGTGCTGATAGTATTGCAAAATCTAAAATTGCAGGTATTATAGGTCTTGGATTTGTAATGCTGTTTATGGTTGCATATTACAGAGCTCCGGGCTTAATCGCAGACATTGCACTCTGCATATACGGTGTTATTCTTTTTGCAATATTTAAATTATTCGGTGTAACATTAACTCTTGCCGGTATTGCAGGTTTCATCCTGAGTATTGGTATGGCTGTAGATGCAAACATATTGATTTTCGAAAGAACAAAAGAAGAACTAAAAGCCGGAAGAACACTTTTCACAGCTATTAATTCCGGTTTTGACAGAGCCTTTACAAGTATTTTTGACTCTAATATGACAACAATAATTACCTGCGCAATCCTGTATTGCTGCGGCACAAGCATTGTTAAAGGTTTTGCTTTAACTCTTGCAATAGGTGTACTTGTTTCAATGTTCAGTGCAATAACAATTACCAAAAACTTTATGCACTTGATATTCGGAACAGGTAAACTTACACATCCTGGATTATTCGGGCTTCACGCAAGTGATATTAACGAAGGATATCAGGCTGTTGAAACCCAGAGGGAAAAAGCTAAGTTCGGAATACTTGACTAGTACTACGTACGTAGACATATGCTCGGGAGACATTTCGCATAACTACAAGGAGCTTTTCAACCTCACAGTCTCCCTCAAAGCAAAACTACAAAAAGACGACAAGAGGAAAGAAACAATGAAATTAGATATCGTAAAAAACAGATTTATATTTTTAGCATTATCAGCAATCCTATTATTGCCTGGTATTGCAGCAATGATTTATTCAACAATTACTTATCCAACACATACTCCGCTAAAAGTAGGTATTGATTACACCGGCGGAACAACGTTACAATACGGTGTTAAAGAGGCTATTTCTAACGATAAGCTTTCAGATGTAAGGCAGGCGCTGGAAAAAGGCGGGATTGATAATCCTTATCTTCAGATTATTAACGTAAATTCTCAACAGGACACTGAATTAAAATCAATTCTTTCTATCAGAACAAAATTTATTGAAGAAGGTTCTGCAGATCAGGACAAAATAACAAATATTATTGACAGCGAATTTACATCACCTCAGCTGGTTCAGGTATCATCTGTAGGCCCAACGCTTGGTATGGAACTATTTAAAAACTCAATGATAGCTCTTTCACTGGCACTTTTAGGAATTGTCGCATACCTGACAATAAGATTTCAGTTTGATTATGCACTCGCTGCAATTCTGGGGCTTGTTCACGACGCGCTTTTTGTTTGCGGGATTTTTTCAATACTGGGATTGTTGTACGATGTTCAAATAGATGCACTTTTTGTAACAGCCTTGCTTACCGTAATTGGATTCTCTGTACACGATACAATTGTTGTATTTGACAGAGTTCGCGAGAATTTAAAATATTATTCAAAGAAAATGACTTTTGGCGAAATAATGAACGCAAGTATCAACCAGACTCTTGCAAGAAGTATCAATACATCATTAACAACTTTGATAACATTGCTTGCGCTTTATTTCCTTGGCGGGGTTACAACAAGAGATTTCGTTCTGGCAATGATTCTTGGTATTGCTATCGGAACTTATTCAAGCATCTTCTTCTGCTCAACACTTGTTGATATATGGGAAGATAAAAAGAAGTCTGATAAAGCTGCAGCTGTTTAATAAAAAAAGGAAGGTGATATACCTTCCTTTTTAATAGCAAAAAAATTATTTAGAGGCTTTAGAATATTACATGCGAATTCAATCTATTTTTTCACAAATACCTATAGCAAGATATGAGAACAATCGATATGATTGTTCTCAATACAGGGTACCTGTATTGGCACCATTATTAAAACCTCTTCCCTGCGATACAGTATCTTTTGGCCGAACAGCAGAGAATGCCGAGGCTTTAAGAGCATTGATGGCATACGGAATTCCTGATATGTATTCAGGCAAAAATGTTATAGATCCTAAAATTTTAGAGAAATTTTATTCAAAACATGTTTTTTCCAGAGCAATAAAAAATGTCATTAAAATAATAAAGCCTTTTGAAAAGAGCCTTCATACCATAGAAAGTGAATTCTTTTCTGTAGTTAAAACAATGGCCAAGGCAAATCCGCAGTATAAACTTGCAGATGTAATAAGAAAAATTGCACCAGAACACAATAAAAAACTTCTTGAAATTCAGCAGCCTATATTTGATGAGTTAACAGAAATGTCTGGAGAGATGCCTCCTCAATTAAAGCAGGAATTTGACTCAATGATGTCAATTATATACAAAAAACTAAGCCATGAACCAGTAGCGCTTCCATTTAGTGCTAAAGAATTTCAATACAAATTACAGCGTATTGCGGATGAAGTTGCTGCAAAAAATAACACTTCTGAAAGCTGCACCCTTAAAAGAATGCTTCAGATAGCTAAAAAGCTTCCTGAAAAGACTCCTCAAGAAGAGAATAATGCAAAAAATATTAAGTCAAAAGCTAAAAGAAATAAAAAGATAAAGAATGATAAAAGCTTAATTAAAAAGCGGGCTGACATACTAACTCAGATAGAGATTATGGCAGCAGAAACAAACCTGAAAAATAATCAGGAATTAACAAAACTATTTGCCCAGACAAGATCCAAAATATACAGTATACCAATTGTAATACCTTTCAATAGAAAATCTTTCATCTATGAGCTTCAAAAGATTACAAACAAACTTGAGGACACAAAACTTGCACATAAGATGGTTCAAAAAGCAGTCAGCCTGCCTACTTCACACGACAATCTTTCAGCGTTTGTAATGAAATGCGTAGAGTATTCATCAGATAAAATTGGTTATAATATGGTTGCAGGATCTGCGGGCAGTATCGACCACCTTATTCCTTTTGTGAAAAACGGAAAGGACAACCTTCAAAATTATGGCATAAGCTCTGCTTATTATAACTCTGAACGCGCACAAAGACCAATGCAGCAGCAGTTAAAAAAATATCCGCAAACATATGAAAACTGCCAGAAACAAGTAGACAGACTTATAGAATTATACAATGACGGAACTTTCAAAAAAATAGGTCTGCCAAAACACTATATAACGAACTTTGTAAGACGTATGTATAACCTTTCTCCGGAAGATAACAGGCTTATTCTTAATATTGATAAACTTAAACAATAATGTTATCATGTAAATATGAAATCAATAAAAGAAGTATCCGTAGAATCAAAGATTCTAAAAAGATTACATGAGCGCCCTGATTGTCTGAAACTAGTAAATTACCTGTTTGAAGATGAAGAATTGCAGGAAATGCAGGATTATGCCAACAATGTTTCCATCAAACGTCTAGGCTATAATGACCACGGCCCTGTACATATGCGGCAGGTTGCTGCTAATGCAATAAAAATGCTCAATATTCTTCACGAATCTGGCATTAAAACCTCTCTTGAAACAGAAGAGATTGGAACTTTTGAGGACAGTTTATGTGCCGTAACACTGGCCGGCCTTATGCACGATTTAGGAATGATGATTGGCCGTCAGGGACACGAAGAAATGTCCGTTATCTTAGCAAAACCCATAATAGAAAGAGCGCTAATGGAAGTTTTTCCGCATGATCTTCACAGGCGCGTGATTATAAGGTCTGTTGTTATAGAAGCCATTATCGGTCATATGTCATCAAGAAAAATTCACTCAACAGAAGCCGGCATAATTCTTATTGCTGACGGATGCGATATGACAAAAGGCCGTGCGAGAATTCCGCTCTCTATTAACACTACCCCGCGTGTAGGTGATATACACAAGTATTCAGCTAACGCTATTAATAGAATTAGAATACAGCACGGACAGAGAAAACCTATTAAGATTAGCGTTGAAATGAGCGCTGATGTAGGATTTTTCCAGATAGAAGAAGTTTTGTTTACAAAAATTGACTCAAGCCCTGCAAAACAATATGTTGAGCTTTATGCAGGAGTTGATGGCGAAGAAGCTAAATGCTATCTATAAATAAGCCCTAAGTTTACAACTTTTGACGCATTATTGAATTTGAGCCCTGACAGGTTATAAAGAGCATATTACCTTCTACATGCAGCCCGTATGGTTTATCAAGTTTGGAAACAAGAACAGAAGCGACTCCAGACGGATTTATTTTTACAACGTTTCCGGAATTATAATTAGAAACATAAATATTTCCTGCATTATCAGACACAAGACTGATAGGGCCGTTAATCAGCGAACTTTTCAGAAACACCTGACGTTTTCCTTCCGGAGTAATTTTCATTATTGTGTTGTCAGAAAAAGTTGCAACGTAGACATTTCCGGCATTGTCTGTCGTAATTCCGGTCGGGCTGAGAATATTTTCATAAATTCCTGATTGCGATGCAATTTTTGACGGGGCATTAGACGGCTGCACCGGCAGCGTTGTTGAAACTTTTATAGACTCGGCAAGCTCCTGCCCTCTTTGATAATAACTGCTGGACTGCGGAATAAGTTTCAAATATTCAGCTGCTTTTTTATAATCTTCTAGTTTGGAACTGAGATAAGCAAGCTTATATATAACCTCGTAGTCATTAGGATTTCTCAAATAAACCTGTTTATATACAGAAAGAGCCTCTGCATACTGTTTCAAATACTCTAGCACGGTTCCCAGATTATAATAAGCATCAATATAATCCGGATAAGTTCTTACTGCAGAACGGAAAGATTCAATCGCACGTTCATACATACCAAGCTTATAAAAATCAATGCCCTGATTATAATCCAGTTTTGCATCCACAGGAATATCAGCGGCATATGCAGCCATAGACATTGATAACAAAACAGATGCAAGAATTTTCTTTAACATACGCATATTATAACATAGATTTAGATTTTACGGTAGAATGTAATTATGAAACCAAAAGTAATAGCAGTAGCCGGCCCGACGGCCAGCGGAAAAACAGCAATGGCAATCAGCCTTGCCGCACAAGTTAACGGAGAAATAGTATCAGCAGATTCACGGCTGGTATATAAAGGATTTAATATTGCAGCCGCAAAACCAGATATGAAAGAGCGTCAAGGAATTCCCCATCATTTAATTGACATTGTAGAACCGGAATTCGATTATTCGGTCGGGAATTATTATGATGACGCCAGAAAAGCAATTTATGATATTTTATCCCGCGGTAAAACTCCGATTGTCGCAGGAGGCACAGGACTCTACTTCAGAATTTTGCTTGAAAACTACAATCTTCCACGCGTAGAAGCAGATTATAAACTGCGTGAGATGCTGGATTTAAAAGAAAAAGATGAGCTTTTAGAAGAGCTTAAAGTTCTTGATAATATTACGTATGAAAGATTAAAAGACGCCAACAAGCGAAGAATAGTAAGAGCTCTTGAAGTTATTAAACTGCTCAAGAAGCCTATTTCGGAAATGGATATCCAGAAAGAACCTGAATTTGATGTTGAATGGAAAATGCCTGTGCTTACCTCAAGAAAAGATTTGTATGAACGAATTAACAAACGTGTTGATATGATGGTTGAACAAGGATTAATTGAAGAAACCAAATATCTTCTAAAAAAACACGGACGCATTAAAAATTTCGTCTGTACAATAGGGTATCAGGAAATTCTATCATACCTTGACGGAGAATGCACTCTGGAAGAAGCTTTAGATAAACTCAAGCAGCACACAAGAAATTACGCAAAACGCCAGCTTACCTGGTTTCGAAAAAATCCGGAATTAGAAATAAATATATAAAGAAAGAATGTGAGGGAGATATGCTAACTCCTCACATTCTCCGCGCATAAAGCGCCGCTGGATTAGTTTACCATGAAATTATAATTACACCAGGACTGCCGCTTTCAGCTGATGATGTTGTAACACCACTACACTCTTCTTTTGGCCAATCCTTATGATCTGATTTATCTACACCGTCATCATATACCCTGTCTACATTCCATTCTCCATAAGGTTTTGTACAAGTGTCTGTAATCTCAGTACCTCTTCCGCCTGCGCCAAACCCATATTTTCCAATAATATATTTAGTAAACACATCTTTTGGACTAAATGGTGATGCTCCTCCGCTCGTACTTGTAGTAAATGTAGGCGGATTAGTAAATGTACCTGCTGATGTTATATATTCAAAACCAGAATATGTTGCTATCGAAGTTTTGGTACTATAATCTCCGCCCTCTGCTGTAAGACGCAAAGTGCCACTATTACAAACAAGCGTTGTTGTTAAATTATCGTGCAAAGACTTTAACTGAGCCTCTGACATTCCTTTGCCAATAGCCGGGCCGCCACCTGCAACATTGAAAACACAATCTTTATCAAGATTTGATACATAGGCAATTGTAGGAGGTTTCGCAGCACCTCCGCCGACACCAACTTCATGCCATGTTACATTCAAAGTCGTTGATGTTTCTAGCCAAGGAATACGGTCTTTTTTAGTACCTTCTTTAGGAGTCCAAGGCCCGTATTTTGAGCCGGTAATACGATGTTCACTCGCGTCATGAGCTTTTCGAAGCGTTCCGCCAAGATTTGTTCCACTTGTACCATATATAATAGAACCTGTATCCCGATACCAGCCGCCTTCGCCGCCTTTTGCTCTTTCGGAATTAGTGTAACACCTATCGCCCCATAGTTTTAAAGCATCATAATGTAATACATCATCTCCATCCTGACCATGATTGTAAGCACTGTTGCCATTACCCACTTTTGTTTCCGGATGTGATTTATACTGCTTTGAACCAAAGTTAGTACAAGCTCCTTTAGCCAACGATGTACCTTTAACAAGATAAGTTCCAAAAAGGTTTTTAAGATAAGGCTTTACCCCAATTCCTGAGATATACTTTCTGTTTCCCTTCGTATCATACACATAGCCGCCCATTACCTTTGCATACAGTGGAGAACCTTTTGCACAGTTTGTATCATTTGAGTTTGAATAATCACAAAAATTTATATTTCCTTCTATATAGAAATCTTTACCATATCCTCCTCTAGCTCCATAACCTTTTGCAGAAGTTCTTGCACCGTAATCATTAATAGTCACAAAACTACGGTCAGCATTCCCGATGCCGAGTCCTGTTTGCTGATATGGAAAAATGAAAGCTGTTGTAGCAATATTATGGCACCAGTCATTTGAGTTACAGTCTTTATCTGATTCAATCTCATACCCAAGAGCACGCATTTCACGTTCATACTGTCTGCAAGCTGAACATGTCGGATAATCTAACATATCATCTTCTGCCTGAGTTGTATAACAGGTTCCGGTATATGTATACTCTTCATAAACATAATTACCTTCTGCATCTTTTACATAGTTGCCATTAGCATCGGTTTTCTTTCTTGTTCCGGTTTTTTCACAGCTATAAGGTGATGGTGACCAACATGTTCCGGCACAGTCACCATTCATAACCATATGTGGAGAAGCTACCCCTATATAAGACCTCGGATCAGTATTTTGACCTGCTCCGCCATCTGTACCCTCTACAGCATAGATAAAAGGGGCTTGATAAAGCATCTCAAACAGCACACCGTCATCAATTTCCGTATAGCCCTCTCCATAAGCTCCTCCGGACAGGGTATAACCTCCCGTTTTGGTTACATCATCCGTACCCCAATCAGCATATTCATACCCTCCGGCACCTCCGCCAACAAGCTCTATCTTAAATAATGAAGCTCTCTTTGGCGGTGTAAACTTACATCCGGAGCCTGAGGATACAAGCCGGCTGGAATTATAATACTCATAGCTATTGCCATAACAAACAAATTTTCCATGATGATGTTTGATTGGGAGATTTTTTACCCTTTTTGTTATTATAGGTGTAGATGCTGCAAGAAGCAGTGATATAAAGATAAAAAATACCATTAATTCTACTAATGTAAAAGCGTATTTAAAATTATTTTTTTTCATTTTGTCCTCACATTTACCAGGAAATTACTACCGCCCCTGGATTACCGCTTGTATTACCGGTACCGCAATATGTAGGAGCTGGCTGCCCTGCGCCGTATTTAGTACCGTCAAAACAGCGCACATCAGTACTTACAATTGGTTTTAACTCTTCACTACCTGTTGTAACTCCGTTAATTCTATGTCTGGCATCTCCAGACACAGATAGTATTATAGGATGAGCTCCGGCACCGGAAGCCCCTGGCATATGAACGGAATTATTATTTTTTGCAAGATAACTCCTGTATCCAGCCCCTGAAGCAATTGTCAACTGAGGAATCGCAGCAATAAATGATTGAGGGAAATATACTTTGGGGAAAGGTAAATCACCTTCTTCTACAGGAATAATTTCAGTACCCGCCCAGCCGTCAACTCCGGAACCAACACTGATAAGAGCGTCCCAGCCTCCTGTTTCTTTATTCTTTTTATAAATAGTTGAATGTGTAGCCTCATCTTCACCTTTATTTGACTTTGCCGGAACAAGTTTTAAAGATGTATCTGATGGCAATTTTTCTAAAAGCCGCATATCACATTGTCCGGCAGAACCTGCTACGCCGAAAGTTGCATTTACAGCAAGTGATTCCGTATGAAAAGAGATTTTTTCCGGTTCATTATTGGTTATACTTCCTTTAAGTCCTCTTTCGCCAGAAGATTTATCACAGCCGGTACCACCCTTTCTTTGTTTATCAACCGAATATGATTTTACGATTCTGAAACCCGAAATTACAGCATCTCTATTCAAGTCATATTTTTCTCCATCTTTACCATCTTTTTTTTCTCCTTCGTGAGGATAATTTACCTTGCCATCTTCTCCGGCTTTAGAAGAAGGCAATACTACAGATTTATTACCAATTTCAAGCTTTGTTTCGTTATAATTATAAGTATATATAACAGAATCCTGCTGTCCTTCCGGTGAATACCATATTGGAGCACTAACTATAACTTCTACACCTGCAGCAGAAGCTCCACCAGGAGCTTCTAACTCCTTTATACATCTGCTAGGGCATAGATATTCTAAACCGGAAGTACATAAATCTGAACAATCTGTGTACTGGCCGTTTGCAAAATCAATCCGCCTTTGATCACAACCAGCATCGCCGCCATCTCCGATTGGTGATGTCAAAGTATACTCGACTCCCTGCAAATTACTGCTTGTCCATTGTTTATTCCATTCTTTTCTTACCCAGTCTGGAACTTTTTTGGTATCGCTTATTGCAGCTAAAAAGCCGGTATCAGTTGGAATTTCTCCTGACACATTATCCCTTGACGGTGTGTAGCGGGGCAGCCCTGAAAGCCCGACAGCACCTCCGCCTCCAGCTCCTACTGCTTGCAAAACAAACAAGTTTGCTGACGTAGGAGGTGTGAAATAACAGGCGCCTTCGTCTGTTACATCTTTAAGCTCACCATCTTTGTTTTCCATATTGTTGGCTTGAAACTGCATTAAGCGGTCATTTTCCCAAAAACACTCCATCGCACCATGTCTTGCTTTTACTTCCAGAGGCTTTTTAAGTTTCTGGGAACCCAGCATAGGCACGCCAAGAGCTCCTATAAACCCTATAATTACAAGGGTTATAAGTATTTCTGATAATGTAAATCCTGTTTTCATACTGCTCATTTATGTCACTTAATATCCTAATTGCATGAGCATGTTATCATATGTTATTCGAAAAGTAAATACTATATGTATTCGTTTATTAAATATACAAATACCTCCGCATATAGAATATAATGATATTCATATGTGTTTTCCAAATGAGTTCAAACCTGTTAAACCTGAAAAAACCGTCATTAGCATTAGATTAGATGCTGATGTACTAAAAGTTCTTGATACACTTTCGAATGATACTGACATCAGCCGCAATGAGCTTATTGTTCAGTGCATTGATTATGCTCTTAAAAATTTTCATCAATAAACCAAGGCAATACTTTCTGGTTAGGCCTATACTCCTGTCCAATTCATCACTTAAGGTAATTTATATCAAGGAGTTCAGTGCCAAGATATAAATATGAAAATAAAAGGTTTTTTAAAATTATTGAATAGAAAAATAAATAAGTATGACAAAGCAGCCTCAAATCCTTTTGAAGCAACTCCTCTTACTATTACTTTAGTATGGGTGGAAAATGAAATGCCTGAAAAAGATGTCAAGCGACCTGATCTAAACTAATTCCTTTTTTCTTGCAAGCTTCAGCAACAAGTTTTTGTTCTTCCGGTAAAACTTCCTCAAAAAGTGAAGAAAGCACAAAGGAAGAGCCAAAAGCAGCCGCGCCTAAAAGACCTGCTGCAACGACACCGGCTCCTGATGCCATGCCTACAATTGCAGCAGGAACTGCAAGATAGCTGACACATTTAACCGCAGATTTGCCAAGCTCTTTTAACCCTGATTTCCAGTTTGTACCTTCAACTTTTTCGCCGTCAGTATTGTATTTAAGCTTAAATGCTCCGGGCACAGTCAAAAAATCAAGGGCACAAAATGCACCGCCCAGAAGAGCGCCGCCTCCGGCAGCTTTTTTTAATTGTTTTAATTTTCCCGCGGTCTGGCCTGTTAATGCAGGCAGGACTGAGCTTACAGATACCATAAAAACCCCTGTATAATTAACTTAATCTTATTCCCTAATTATATAAAGATTTTTATAGTCTTAAAATTGCCTTTTTATTACAGAATATTAACTTAATCTTGCATTCTTCGGAACAACTGTTACTCCGCCTTCTGAAACATAAAAACCTCTTGCAATATCAGCTTCGCGGTCAATACCAATTTTAGTATAAGGCGGAATATCAACATTCTTATCAATTATAGCCTTTCTAATCTCTGAATATCTGCCGACATTAACATTTTCCATCAATATGCTGTCTGAAACCTGAGAGTAGCTGTTGATTTTAACCTTAGGAGAGAGTACACACCGAGAAAGCATACCGCCGGATACAATACAGCCTTCTGAAACCATTGAGTTTGTAGCCATACCTACCCTATCACCCTGCTGCCATATGAATTTTGCAGGAGGATAATTGTAATTGAAAGTCCTTATAGGCCATTCTTTTGAATACAAATTTAATTCAGGTTCATAATCCAGCAAGTCCATATTTGCCTGCCAGTAAGCATCAATACTTCCTACATCTCTCCAGTAACCTTTTTCCTTATCAGTCATTCCCGGAAAATGGTTTTCATTAAAGTTATAAATAAACACCCGTTTACCTTGATTTAATAACATAGGTATAACATTTTTTCCAAAATCGTGGTTAGAAGCTTCAATCTTTGCATCTTCATCAAGAGCTTTTAATAAAACATCTTTGTTAAAAATATAGTTCCCCATAGAAGCAAGGCACATCTTAGGATTATTCGGCATTGCTTTTGGAGGAGTTTTCGGCTTTTCAACAAAACCTGTTAATCTCCAGCAGTCATCAACTTCTATAATACCAAACTCGTGAGCTTCTTCTATCGGAATAGGAATTGCAGAAATAGTTAAATCTGCATTATTTCTTTTGTGGTATTTAAGCATTTGTGAAACATCCATTTTATAAATATGGTCGCCGCCAAACACACAAACATAATCCGGTTCCTCATCATGGATATGAAACGCATTTTGATAAACCGCATCTGCCGTCCCCTGATACCATGCTCCTCCGGTTCTCATCTGCGCAGGAACGAGGTCAACATATTGATTTAAGAAAGGTGACAGAGCCCAGCCCTTTGAAATATGTTTATTTAGAGAATCTGATTTATACTGGGTCAGAACTTTGATTTTAAAGAAACCGGAGTTTATAAAATTATTAAGCACAAAGTCTATAATCCTATATCTTCCGCCAAAAGGCACCGCGGGTTTTGCCCTGTCCTGAGTCAGCGGAAAAAGACGCTTCCCTTCGCCGCCTGCTAATATCATTACCAATGCGTCATCTATAGACATATAAACCTCCTGTTCCTTATATAATATAATACCAAATTTGAAACGGCTTTGCACTCATCCTTTAGTATGGTTGTTGCTCCAAAATTTATACTATTATATAATCTTCTTATGAGCAGGATAAGAAAGCTTTATTATTTCGATAGAAAAAACATGCAGGAGATGATATCGTTTCTCAACAACAGAGATGCGTATATAAGCCGTATTATGTTTAACCCTCTTATCCCTCTGCATCATCTCATTCCGCTGAAATTCAAATTTTTGCCGGAATCATATGTCTTAAAAGATAAAAAAGAGATTAAAGGGCTTATTACAATTGCGCCTTCCAAATCTCCATTAAAAAGATTGGAAATTCAGCGTCTTTTCTTCGACGAAAATTGTTATGAGGATGCTGAAGAACTCATACAATTTGCAGTATCAAAGTACAAAGCATCCGGAGCTATTTCTTTTATCGTAAGAGTTGATGATAATCTGCCGGATTTATTACGACTTTTTGTGGCAAAATGCGGGTTTAGCCAGATTTCTTATGAAAGGCTGTGGAAAATCCCGGTTCCTGAAAAAATTGAATTCAACCGAAAAGAATACAGAGAATTCAGAAACTCTGACTCTGCAACAGTATCATCACTTTATAATGAATCACTGCTTCCGCATTTTAGACCGCTTTTGAGCAGCGATGCAAGAGAATTTAAGGAAACTATTTTTAAAGGACTTTCATATTTCAGTGAATATAAATTCGTAATTGAAGATAAAAAATCAAAAAATATTTCAGGATATATTTCTATAAAAACTTCGGATAATGAAAATTATATTCTTGATATAATTCAATCTTCCTGGGTTGAAATAGATATTAATGCTGTTATTGGCTTCGGCGTTTCACAAATCCGGAAACGGCAGAAAAATTTCAATCTGTTTATTAAAACTAAAAAATATACACAGCTTGGTGAAAAATATGAACAGCTTTTTATGGAACACCGGTTTGAATGTGTCCAAAACCAGATTGTTCTTACAAATTCGTCAGCAAAAATTATAAAAGACAAAGTCCGTTCAGGAAGATTTACTATATTAAACCAGTTCTATGACGGAAGCGGGGTTAATGTAGGGATTTAAGCAGATTTTTTCATATTCTGAAATTCATCCAGACCGACTTTCCAGCTGTCTTCATACTTAAAATCTCTTGATGCTATTTCATCAGGAAGTCCTGCGTGGTGAATTTTCGGAAGTAAAAACTTCTCGCTCATCTCAATAGGTGCTGCAATATCGTCATCTGAATCCTGACAGATAAACACACCTTCTCCATTACTGTTTGTCTTATATCCGACTATTGTAATTTCGTGTCCTGCAAGTTTATTATCATTTTCAGGATCAGGCCAGGTATAGCCGATTATAATATTATGTCCCATTTTCAGAGTATCAAGTAATTCTTTTTTTATTGTGCCGAAATCCTTTTCATACCCTTTCAGCCTTCCATTTTCATCAACAATTTGATAAGTTACAGAAGTTGTATTTTTATCTTCGACAACCGACTCAACGTATGTTTTTTCAAAATCGATTAAACCGCCGTCTTCCTGAGTCCAGGCATTCGGAGCTCGTTTATCATTCAAAGAATTATATGTCTGCTGTGAACCTAGCTGCATTAAAGTTGACTGCATTAGAACATCAATAATTGAACGCTCGCCGGGATCTTTATAATGGTTTTGTATTCTTGCTCTTATAATTGCATGTTCATCAGGTTTGAGCAAAACTGTAGCCGTATTAAAATCATTCATCTGATGAGGTGTTTTAAACTTTGTTAAAAGCCAGATTGCTTCTGATGATTTGTCTGAAAGACTATCCATTTTTATTGTCTTAACAACTTCATTGTTTGGCGATGTTAAACCCTCTACCATTCTAAAAAATTCTGCAGTATGCTTTGTAGCCAAATCAAACTCAATACTTGCGGCAGGACAGGTTCCTGTATGCATATTCTCAAGTTCCCATTTCGCCTCGGCAATCTCTTTTGGATTCTCAGACAAATTAGTCATCAAACCAATAACCTGACGTTTGTACTGCGCCGGAATATCTTCACAGGTTTGCGTTATTACATAAGGATTTGCAAGAATATCAAGACATTCCTGCAGGATGTTAATCTTATCTAACCCCGGATCGCGTTCTTCCGTAATTATTTTATGAAGATTATCCAGAACAGAACTTCTGTCATTGGAATTATTTTTCAGAAGCAGACCTGACTTGAGTGCAAATTCAAGTTTTTTTCTGTACTTTAAGTCCAGCTCATTTGAAAGCTCTTCATACTTTTTCTTTTCATCACGGGTAGTAAGGGAAGTCCGGACCGTAACAGCAGAAGTATAAGCATCTGCTTTAAAAGCAGGTTTTGGAGCGGTTTCTGCAGGGATAGAAACAGTTTTATCAGGAACTTTCTTCTGCTGTACTCCGCTGACATTATAAATATTTATATTTTGAAAATCCACACTAGCCATATATATATAAAAACATTACATCAAAAAAATTTGCCTTTATATTAAGATTTTTTACAAACTATCAGCTTTATTGCTGAACCTACAATAGTTGAAGCACAATACCAGGCGTTTGATTTGCAGCAGCCATAAGCGTTGCAGCAGCCTGTTGTAGAATTTGATTACGGATATATTCGCTGCTTTCTTCCGCAATGTCTGCATCACGAATTGTTGCCCGGGTTGAAACCAGATTATTAATGCTAACCCCAATTGACTCCAGAGCGGATTCAAGACGATTATATGCTGAACCATATTTGACCTCTTTTTCTTTGATTTTAGAGAGTAAATCATCAATAATACTTAAACTATCCTCGCTTGTAATATCAATATTATTCACAGATATTCCACAAGAAAAATCAATGTCTATTCTACTTGAATCAGAAGAGTTAATTCCAACCTGATAACCAATTTTATTGTTTCCATAAGAAAATGGGCGAACATCACTGCAATTAGCATCTCCCGTATATTTCAGCAATTCTGGTTTTGCTGTTGTAACAGCCTCTATTCCAGAGTTTTTATAATACGAGATATATGAACAGTTTGTAACTTCTATAGATGTACCTCCACTGCCTCCAATAATAATTCCATCTAGATTTTCAGATTTTCCTAAAACTTTTGAATTTGTAACAACACATAAATCACTATCAGCATCAACCCAGCCAATCATCCCCCCTGACGATAGATTAGCTTCAACAGTTCCTGCTGAATAACAATTATCTATATAAATTTTATGATCACCCAAATATCCCAGCAAGCCACCTACATTATCATCAGCCTTAACATCACCAAGCGCATAGGAAAAAGAGATGTTAGAAATTCCTACACTATTCCCAATCAAGCCACCTACAAAGATTTTACCCAAAACACTTCCTTCAGTATAACTATTTGAAACGGAAGAACTATCCAGACGTCCAACAAGCCCTCCTATTTGCGACGAAGTTCCGGTAACATTAGCTGTAGAAAAACAATTGTTTATAGTTGTGGCATTAGTAATTTGTCCTATTAAACCACCAACCCAGCCTGCACCTCTAACACTTCCGGTAGAATAACAGTTCGTTATTATAGAGGCTTCGGCCGCTCCTGCCAATATTCCGACAGCATTTTGTACATTTATATCTGCGTTTTCTAACCCTACATTGCTTACATTTGCACCATCTATGACACCAAACAAGCCAATACCGTTTCCTGCAGCATCATCTACTTGCAAATTTTTAATAACATGCCCATTACCATTTAATTCACCTGAAAACGGATTTGTTTTTGTTCCTATAGCAGTCCAATTATAACCTGAAAGGTCAATATCATTCATCAAAATATATTTACCTGAGAGATTATCCTTAAGCGCCTGAAGGTCATCAGCAGTTTTAATTATTGTATAACCTTGAGCAATTGCCTCCGACTCTGTTAACGGGTTTATTTCTTCAATAAATCCTCCCGCAGGTTTCAGCAAAGAAATTCCGTTATATTCCGTATTTGCCATAATGCGATTAATTTCTGCTGTTCTCGAATTGACTTCTTGTTGAATGGCATTCAAAGAATCATCGCCGTAAGTACCATTTGCCGCCTGTTCTGCTAAATCACGTATACGTGAAAGATGGCTGGATACAAGTTCTAAGCTGTCCGTAGCTGTAGTCAACATATCTAAGCCCATGGATATATTATCCTGCGCTGCTTGATAAGATAATAACTTGCTTGAAATTTTTGTAGAAATTGCATAATTTGCAGCATTATCTTTTGCGCGGTTAATTTTAAAACCGGTTGTCATACGTTCTATTGCCGTATTCAAACCGCTGGTCGATAATTTTAAATTAGATTGGACTATCAAGCTCGAAAGGTTAGTATTTATACTCAACATACTAACCTCCAAAACATTAAATTTTTAGAGTGTTTTACCCCCCCCCCCTACAGCTGTAAGGGTTTCAGGGGTTTTATTTACATCTGTCTTAAACATATCCATATATATAATATATTCCACATTTAATGATTTTATAACGCTTTATTACAAATTCGTTACAATGAAGCAAGTTTTTTGAGTTTAGTGTTTTATAATAATCAGGTGTAGTTTAAAGGCAGTGTCTTAATATGGTAAATTCGTATTACTATGACGGAAATCAATATATCCCGCGGAGTCAAACCGACGGAAATAAAGGCTTTATTATGGCAAGTGCGGCTTCATCTGCCATAATGGGAACAATTCTGCCTTTATGCGGTAAACCTTTTGAACGTCAGCTTATTAAAGAACACTCGCAAAACTACCTGTATAAAGATGCTTTTCTAAACTCCCTGAAAGTTTCAGGACTTGATAAAAAGGGAGTTCGAATTATTCCAATGGAATTAAGCAAAACTGTAAATGATTATTCTC
Organism: Candidatus Gastranaerophilales bacterium; assembly: GCA_900552525.1. GTDB lineage: Bacteria > Cyanobacteriota > Vampirovibrionia > Gastranaerophilales > Gastranaerophilaceae > CAG-196. Next base: position 81,468 of record UNSK01000003.1, read on the forward strand.
TCGGCAGGAATGCTGCATATTTTCCTAAAGAAAGAGTTGTAAGAATAAATACTGACAAGATTTCCGCGGCCGGCTTTCATGAACTCGGACACGCAATGAATGATATTACCGGAAAAGCCGGAAAATTCTTAAGCAAGCTGCGCTGGCCCGGAAGAATTGCTGCCGGCTGGATGGGTACAATAGCTTTGTTTTCAACACCAAAACCAAAAGATGCTCCAAAAACAGGCTATGACCACATCAAAGACAACTGCGGCAAAATAGCATTCGCCTGCATGCTTCCTACCGTTTTTGAGGAAGGTATGGCAAGTTACAAGGGTATTAAAATTGCCCGGAAAACAGGGCTCGCAGAGCCTTTGATTAAAAACCTGAAAAAATTATACGGCAAAGCACTTCTAACCTACATCGGACACGCAGCTGCAACCGGGCTTGCTGTAGGAGCTGCAAATATGATTATGGAAAAATTTACACGCCCGAAAAAGATAGAACAGGACAGCTTCTACAATCTATTTATTTGATATAATTTCTTCCACTTTATTATTTGAACTGTCAAGAACTTTGATAGTCACGCGTTCTCCGTCTTTATATCCGGCATTATATGTATTTTGCAGTTTATAATCAGAGGAATATACTGTTTCTTTTGTTTTTAATCCATCATTGTATTCGCTCATCAAAGTAACACCATCCTGTGGATTTTCAGAATTGTAATATGTAAACCTTGTAATATCAGGCCCTTCATAACTTGCAGAAACATTAACTCTTGTATTGCCGTCTTCGTCATAAACCAAATGTTCAGATCTTATTTTTGTATCACCATCAGGTGTTTCTTTTTTTATTGAAAGAATTTTCCCTTCTCCGTTCTTCATCTCATATTTTACAGGCTCTTCATCAGAATAATTCCAGATTTCTGTATATTCAATATCACCGTCTTCATCATATTTGATGTGCTTGAGAGGAAGTCCTGAATCTTCGTTAAATTCCCAATCACCGTCTTCATCAGAAACTTCCTGCCCGATGCTGGTTATTTTCCGAACACCTTCCTTATTTATTTCTACAAATTTTACATCATGACGCATATATTTTTCATCACCGGAACTTCCAACAATCATAAATACTCCATCTGGTTTGCGTTTCAAGTAATACAAATTAGAATATTCAATCAATTTGCGGATATCGTCTTGAATACCCGATGGAAGATTTGCAATCTCAGTAATTGCAGACAACGGTAAAATTGTGTTATCACTAAATAAATCAGCTTTCTTGACAATTTCTTTTGGAACAGGTTTCTGTACTGGTGCAGGCGGAGTAACTTTTATTTCCTCTTTTACAGGTTCTTGTTTGATTTTTTTCTCAGTAACTTCACTGACAGGAGTTTTTTCCGTTTTGTCTTTAAAAATAACTGCAAGTCCGCATCCAATAATAATAAGTCCGCACAAAACAGAACAAGCTAAAAGTTTTTTCTTTTCCATATCAAACCCCGCTATACACACTACATTATAGTCTTCTATTATTAATTTATCAACAGTTTTATTTTGTGATAAAATAATTTCATGGGAATTTTAGAAAGTTTAAAGGGACAAGTGATTGTATCTTCACAGGCAATGCCTGATGAACCTTTGTACAAAGAAGAATGTATGCTTGCGATGATGCAGTCTGTTGTAAACGGAGGCGCAGGCGGGCTCAGGGTTGCAGGAGCAAGAGATGTAAGGAATGCTAAAAATCTCGGTTTACCTGTTATAGGACTCACAAAGCCGGATAAGCTTCCTGAAAACTGGAAAGAAATTGTATACATTACGCCAGGGCTTAAAGAGGTTAATGACCTTATTGAAGCAGGAGCTGATATTATCGCTTTTGACGGAACTTCCCGTCCGCATGCAGGTTGTACATTAGAAGAAATTATAACTGTTATTCACAAAGCAGGAAGACTTGCAATGGCTGACATTTCAACATTGGAAGAAGGAAAAAAATGTGCAGAATTAGGAGCAGACGTAATTTCTACAACTCTTGCCGGATATACGCTTGAATCAGAAAACTCTCCGGAAGGCCCCGACTATGAATTACTTGAAGCACTGGTTCAAAATATAGAAAAACCCGTTATTCTTGAAGGCCGCATCTGGGAACCGCAAGAAGTCAAAAAAGCTTTTGCACTAGGTGCTCACTGCGTTGTAATTGGTTCTGCAATCACAAGACCGCAGTTGATTACTAAAAGATTTGTTGAGGGAATATAAATGAAAAAGGCTCTTGCATTTGATATAGGCGGAACAAAAATTTACAGCACGATTATTGACGAAACCGGCAATATTATAGAAGAGATAGAAAAATTTTCTACTCCTAAAACTATTGATGGGATAAAAGAAGTTTTAAAAAAACAAATATTTAAATATGCAAACAATGTTGATGTAATCGCAATATCAACTGCCGGAGCAGTAAATAATGAGAATACTGCTGTTATAGGTTCTACTGGAAATCTGGTAAAAGATTATAAAACAATCAACTTTCAAGAATTAAGTTCTAAACGGGTATTCCTTGAAAATGATGCCAATTGTGCAGCCTGGGCAGAATACAAAATCGGCGCTTCTAAAGATACAAAAGTATCTGTTATGCTGACTTTGGGGACAGGCGTCGGAGGCGGAATTATTATTGATAACAAACTTCTTAAGGGCAAATCCGGTGCAGCGGGAGAGGTGCATTTCAAAATGTACCCCGACAAGCGCAGAAAATGCACATGCGGAAGCTGGGACTGCTTTGAAGCTTATGCTTCCGGTACTGCTTTAAAATGGGATGCTCAAGAAACTTTAGGCCGTGAAGACGTTACTACTTATGATGTAATTGACGGAGTTAAAAACGGCGATTCTAAAATGATTGCAATATTTGACCGCTGGCAGTATGACATTACACTCGGAATAGCAGGGCTTGCAAATATTTTTGACCCTGATTGTTTTGTACTTTCCGGCTCTATGGCGCAGTTTGTAGATACAAAAAAAATGGAAGAATATGTAAACAATGATATAGTAACTTCTCCAACTTCAATAAGATTAGCAACAACAGGAAATTATTCCGGAATGATTGGAGCTGCTCTTTTAGCATTTGATGAGGTGAATAATGGGTAAAGCTAAACGTAGAAGCCTTAAGCAGGGCATAAATGACCGTTTTCAGTATATGACAAGAGAATCAGCATTAGATTCAGTTATTAAAAATATTGAAAAGAAAGACGAAGTAATTGATACAATTACACTATTTGGTTTTACTGCAGAAGAAATGCTAGAAGCTGGCGCTGCATATGAGGATGTTATGGCCTTTGGCGGACTGGTAGGATAGTTATGTTAAATAAACTTACAACTGTATTAATATGCTCAAGAGCATTTTCACTTCCTATGACAATTATGTCCTGGCTTGTAATATTTACATATTCCGCTCTTGTGGCAGGACACATAAGGTATGGCCTTCTGGCATTGGCAGGAATTTGTCTGGCACATCTGGCAGCTAATCTCCTTGATGATTATTTTGATTACAAATCCCTGATAAAACAGGTTAGTTTCAACAAAAAAGAATATTTAAAAAACTCGCAAAAAACTAAATGCAGATATCTTATTTCAGGCCTTATACGCCCTCGAGATATCCTTATACTGGCATTTATTTACCTTGCTGCTGCAAGTATTATAGGATTATTTTTCTTTATAAAATGTGGAATTGGCGTTGTGTATTTTGCACTTATTGGCGGAATAATTACTATACTATACTCGTTTATGTCAAAAATCAGGCTCTCAGAATTTGCTGTAGCTGTTGCATACGGCCCTGCATTATTCGGCGGAGTATACTATGTTATGACTAAAACATATTCATGGGATGCTATTATTTTATCAATCCCATCTATGCTTGTTACTGTAACACTTTTGTACATACATACAGTTATGGACTTTGATTTTGACCTGAATGAAGGCCATAAAACAGTTGCGAATTCTTTTAACTCTCAGCTTGATTCGCTTATCGTTTTAAAATGGCTGTTAATACTCGCGTATGTAACTCCGCTTCTCTTGTGCATTTTTGACATCCTTGATTGGCAGGTATTTATCGTTTGGCTTACAATTCCTCTTGCTGTTGATTTGTATAAATCAATGGTTGATTTCTCCGCTAATGCTGAGTCAATACCGGAACATAAATGGTATCATTTTCCAATGGAAAATATGATGAATGCACCGAGCTTTATGACAAGAATCTACCAGTCCAGAAATTTAATGATTTATTACTCGCTTTTTCTGGCACTTGCAATAATTTTAGCCTTGAATTAGATTAGGATTTATACTCGTAAACCATACACCCGCCTTCGTTTTCTAACACCTCATTAACATTTAATTTATTGAAGTTTTGATTCATTTCCTTTTTTTATAACTTCATCAATAGATAGATTATTTTCATAAGCTTGACGATAAGCACGGTGAATCCGGCATGTTTCATAACAATCAATACCAACAAGCCTTACAGATATTTATTGCCTTTGAATTTTGTTTTATTCATTTTTAATACACTTTTTTAAATACCCAAAAAACATTATCATATCCAGTATGATTAACAGTGAGTAAATAAAAACTAATGTTGGCTTTGCATTAAAAGCTTTACGTATTGGCAAAGTATTGACTCAAGAAGAATTGGCCGAACGAGTTGACTTACAACCCAACACTATTGCAAAAATTGATACGTAATGTTGTAATTGTTCTGCAAAGCGGTCAGTAGATTAACTTGTATTCAACAGGCATCCCCTTTTGTCCGTACCACGGTTTGTAACATTGTCATTATAACGGACAATTTAAATATGGACAAGCCCTTGCTTATAAAACTTGCTAACAGAATAAAGGAACTTCGTAAGCAACAAAAAATTACTCAAGATGAACTTGCTTACAGAGCAAACATTGGACGTTCGACATTGGGCAATATTGAAACTGCCCAAAATGATGTAACATTCTCAAAAATAAATCAACTGGCTCAGGCTTTTGAACTTTCATTATCAGAATTTTTAAATTTTTAGTAATAAACAAGACATTTATAGATATATTTACCCTCCGACATCAAGATTATATAAAGACGAGAAGTTTCTGTGCTACACTATTAAGTATAGCGAGGAAATTATAGGAGGATTTTATATGATACCAATTTTAGATTCAAAAAGACAATATGCTAAAATAGGAAGTGAAGTTGAAAAGGCCGTTTGCGAAGTTTTACGTTCAGGCCAGTACATCTTAGGACCAAACTGCAAAGCACTGGAAGCTGAACTTGCAAAATATATCGGATGTAACTACACTGTTGCCTTAAACTCCGGTACTGATGCGCTTCATCTTGCATTAAGAGCATTAGATATAGGAGCTGGTGACGAAGTTATTACCACAGCGTTCACTTTCGTAGCAACAACAGAAGCTATTGGTATCGTTGGAGCGACTCCGGTATTTGCTGATATTGATGCAGATACTTTTAATATTGACCCTAAAAAAATTGAAGAGAAAATCACACCAAAGACAAAAGCAATTATTCCGGTTCATCTTTACGGCCAGCCTTGTGATATGGATGCAATTATGGACATTGCAAAACGCTATAATTTATACGTAATAGAAGACTGCTGTCAGGCAATCGGTGCCGAATACAAAGGACAAAAAGTCGGTACATTCGGTGATGTCGGATGCTATAGTTTCTATCCAACTAAAAACCTCGGCGGTATGGGTGATGGCGGGTTAATAACAGTTAACAGCGAAAACCTCAAAAATAGAATTGTTGCACTAAGAAACCACGGCGGTGCTGTTAGATATTATCACGATGAAATAGGGGTTAACTCTCGTCTAGATGAAATTCAAGCAGCCATTTTAAGAATAAAATTAAACTATATTGACGAATGGAATAAAGCCAGAAGAGATCATGCTAAAACATATAATGAGCTCTTCGCCGGATGCTCTGACATTCAAACTCCGCACGAATTAGATAACACTTACTGCGTTTATCACCAGTACACAGTAAAAATTCCTAACAGAGATAACATTCATAAAATGCTTCAGGAAGCAGGTATCGGCGCTATGCTTTATTATCCTGTACCTCTACACCTTCAAAAAGTTCATGCTCATCTGGGCTGGACAAAAGGAATGCTTCCTAATACTGAAAAAGATACCGAATGTGTTATTTCACTTCCAATGTTCCCTGAACTTACTCTGGAAGAACAAAAGACAGTGGCTTCTACATTGATTGAATGCATAGAGAAATCAAAAGCCCTTGCATAGATAGGAAAAATTAGGTATTATAAAGGTGTACACTTTAAAAAGTGTACACCTTTAATACATATGAAGAGGAAGATTTATGAGCAATATTGTTATCTATTCAACAAAGCCAATGCCTGAAATGCAAGCATTGTTAGCTGATATTGATGAGGCAGAAGTCAGAGTTGTATCTATTGAACAAATGAAAGACTATGCAGTTATTAATCCTTCATTAATGATTGTTGAAAACATTGAACTAGCTAAAGATGCACTTATGACAAACAAATTTCCTTGTCCGATTTTATTCTTCGGACCGACAAGAAGGGATGTTACTGTAAGAGCTGAAGGTTTTGATTTTATCAAAGACCCGTCTAATAAAGATGAGTTAATTGTTAGAGTAAATGCTCTTCTTAGAATCAAGACCATCAAGGATAAACTCGAAAAAGTTTCTACTACAGACGATTTAACAGGGCTTCACAATAGAAAATATCTGCAGGAACGTCTTGAAGAAGAAATTTCACGTTCAAAACGTTACGGAACAAAACTTTCCTGCATACTTTTTGATATAGACTTTTTCAAAGTTGTTAATGACATGTTCGGTTATGAGTGGGGTGATATTTTGCTCAGAAATATTGCAAACAAACTCAATGCAATGATAAGAAAAGAAGATATCTTAACTAGATACGGTGATGAAGAATTCCTACTTGTATTACCTAATACTTCTGAAGAAAATGCTTTCTTATTCGGAGAAAGATTTAGAAGAGAAGTTGAAAAAATGGAATTTATTCCTGCCGGTGAAGAAGAAGCACATAAAGTTACAATTTCCGGCGGAATTTCGACATACCCGTGCATGCCGGATGTTGATGAAGATGCAAACACTGTTATAAGATATGCAGAGCACGCGCTTTACAACGCTAAACACAGAGGAAAGAACAAAATAATTCAGTTCTCTCAAATGAATCTCGAAATGTAGTGCTACGCACGTAGATAATTGGTCGGATGGCAAATGCAATATTCCAAATGCGTGTTACTATACCTAGCCATCCTCTAAATTACCACTACAGAATTGTAATGCTAGAGTTACGCACGGTGACAATAAATACTAAAAAACATCCTTATAATGAGGATGTTTTTTTAGTTACAAGCTCATCTTTGTAGCGTTTATACTGGTTATTTAATTCTGTCAGTGCAATCGCTTTTTCTATAGCTTCAATTGCGTGTTCATAATCTCCGGCGACTTCATAAGAATGCGCAAGATTAAAATAAGAATATGGAGATTGCTCCATTTCTGCAATCAACTTGCTTGCCATAATACGTTTCTGGTCATATTTTGCTTTCAGCTTGATTGACTGGTCCAAATCAGCTGCTGCTCCGACAGTATCACCAAGTGCTTCTTTTATTTTACTTCTTTTTCCATAAAGAAAATATGCGTTTATATCTCCGTCAACTTCATCTATTGCTTTATTAATATAATCAAGAGCTGTTCTGTTATTTACATTATAAAACCTATCAGCATTTGCCAGATATCTCTGCATGTCACCTGTATTTACAACAGACGTATCAAAAGAGTATTTTATCGTTAACGACCCTCTTGAAGTACTTGCGGGGAAATGCGCCAACGGAGAAGCTTTGCGCAAAGCTTCCAGAGCAGATTCGTCATAAACAGGATCACCGGAACTTTCAACAATTTGAGCGGAATAAATATGACCGGTTCTTGCAACACTAAACTTTACAAGAGCATGCCCATCTCTTTCCAGACACTCGGGTGGAAACCAGCTTTTTTGAATCTTTTCCTGCAAATCTGTCATATAACCAGAAAAATTCTCCTGCGGTTCAATTGCAGATACTGAATTTATAAGCAGAAAACTCATAAATATTAAAACGATTTTTTTTATCCCAGCTCCCATAACTACCATTTTATAAAAAATTGAGAGTTGTGTAAATATTGTTAAGCACTTCTTTTGTAAATTTTTGTTTCATTTCAACCCGTTCAATATTTGACGGTAAAAGAATTTTATATACAGATGTTTTTCCTTGAAAATAAATTCCTGAATACATCAATCCGACAGGTTTTTCCTTAGTACCGCCGGCAGGCCCGGCAATACCTGTTGTAGATACACAGATATCAGCTCCGGTAACTTTATGAAGACCTTCTGCCATTTCTCTTGCACATTCCTCGCTTACAGCACCGTGCTTTTCAAGAGTTTCAAGGCTTACACCGAGAATTTTATTTTTCGCTTCATTTGCATAAGTTACAAAGTTGAGATGAACAAACGCCGAACTTCCGCTTACATCCGTAAGCCTTGAGCTTAAAAGCCCGCCGGTACATGACTCTGCTGCTGCAATTGTTAAGCCTTTTTTTATTAATATATCTGCAATTCTATCCATTAATATGTAGTTCTCTTTAAAATTATTTTTGACTCTTTGTTATACAAATTGTGTTTGTACCATACCCCCTCAAACTCACCATCAGGTTTGAAAAGATACTGGCAATCTTCTGAAACAAAATAAATTGCACTTACAGGTTTTCCGGAAATTTTGTACTGTATTGAATAATAAGGGTAGTCGGGATAAGCGCCGTAGATAAAGTCTACATACCTTAAGTTGCCAAGGGTGTCGTAGTAATAAGCTTTTGAAACATCTTTTTTATCTTGAAGAGCGTACATATAAATGTTTTTCATTCTCTTGTAATAAAATGCAGAGATGTTATTCCCTTTAAACTCCTTGTAACCGGCAGATGCTGCATAATAATTTTCAAGATGATTTTTATCTTTTAATTTATCCTTAAACCGGGATTTAAAATCCTCTTGTTTTTCTATTGGTTTATCAAAAATTATATCTTTAATCTCGCTGATTATAGCTTCTTTTTCTACCATTGACTTATTAATCCAGTCGTACTTTATATCCAGAATATAAATATCGTTATAATTAGCAAAAACAGCCAGCTGCGAATAAACTAACATAAATAACAAGAACTTTTTCATAATAAACCTCTATCTTCCATCAAGTATACCATATTTTCTCAAATTTATAGTATAATTAATGCATGGTCAGGATTTTAAATGAAAAAAATATTCAGAAGATTTCAAATATAGTTTTTCGAATTTTGAAAACACAGGAGCTTTTCACAAGAATTATTGAAGTAGACAATCCGGGTGTAATGCCCTGTGTATATGTAATGTGGCACGCACACCAGTTTTGTATCCACGGTTTGCCGCACAGAGCAGCGACAAATGTTCTTATAAGCCGTTCAAAGGACGGAGAAGTTATTGCAGATGTTGTTGAGAAATGGGGTTTCAAAACAATACGCGGTTCAAAAGGTAAAAAAGGTGCGATAGAAGCCAGTATGCAGATGATATCTGCGCTTAAAAACGGCGAAAATTGTGCAATGATGGTTGACGGACCGAGAGGACCTGCAAAAATTGCTAAAGATGGTGCTATAAAAATTGCTAAAATGGCAGGTGTGCCAGTTGTGCCGGTTTACTGGTATTCAAAAAACTTTACATGGGCAAAATTCCCTTCCTGGGACAAGTTGAGATGCCCTGTATTTGCAACCAACTTAATTAATATTTACGGAGAGCCTATTTATATTTCACCGGATGGTGACGAAGAAGAAGCCCGCCAGAAGTTACAACAAAGTCTGGAAGAACTTGAACAAAAAGCTCCGAAAGCGTTTGATGAGGTATACAAATTCGGAATATGGAGAAGAAAAAAGTAAAATTACTTGCAATCCAAATGGAGTCTGCAATCGGAAATATTGATTTAAATATCGAAACTGTTAAAAATCTGCTCAGAGCAAATCTTGATAAATATGGTGAGTGCGATTTTGTATTTTTACCGGAATTGTGGCCAACAGGATGGGATTGTCCATCTTTTCCTAAAACAGCAGAAACTTTACAAGAGTCCAGAACGGTAAAAATGCTGCAGGAAATTGCAAGGGAATATAAGGTAAATATCATAGGCGGGAGCTTTGTCAACAAATGCGGGGATAAGCTTTATAACAGTTGCCCTGTAATTAACAGAGCAGGAGAAGTAATTTGTACATATGACAAAAACCACCTGTATTCATATAATGGAGATACAGAAAACAGCTATATCACGACGGGCAGTAATCCTGTTATGGCAGAGCTTGAAGGTGTAAAATTAGGCTTAACAATCTGCTATGATATACGTTTCCCTGAAATATACCGTGCATATAGAAAAGCCGGTGCAGATATTCTTGTGAATATGGCTGCATGGCCAAAATCCAGAAAAATCCACTGGGATACGCTTACCAGAGCAAGAGCTGTTGAAAATCAGTCTTATATGATTGCACTCACACAAACCGGCCTTTTAAGTGACGGCTCCGAAAACCTCGGACATTCTATGATAATAGATTTTGACGGTAAAATAATAGCTGAAATTGAGGATAATGAAGGTGCAGGGGTAAACATAGGAACTGATGAGTCCGACTTCCAAACCGGTGTAAAAGAAGGTGCGATTTACGCGGAGATTAATCTGGAAAAAATGTATGAATTTCGCAGTAAATGCACAAATTTGAAAGATGTTAAAGACTCTTACGAGGTAATAAAGAAATGAAAAAACTTTTTGCAGGAATGCTGATATTTTTAATGGGTATGACAGGAGCTTATGCAAAAAGCTCCGGTAATTTTTCCTCCGTGATTAATGATTCCGGTCTGGAAAAAAACTCTATTGCAATATCTATAAAAAAACTTGATACAGGCAAACCGGTATATGAATTAAACGAAAAAATTCTTATGCATCCTGCTTCCGTGCAGAAACTTTTGACCCTCCCTGCTGCTATTGATGTATTAGGAGAAGATTATGAGTTTACAACATCCGTATACAAGCGCAGCGATGACAGTTTTGTAATTAAACTCGGAGCAGATCCGTATTTAACCTCAAAGGATTTAAAGAGTTTGGTTAATAATATAAGCGTTGAAACAACCAGAAAAGTTTTCATTGACGACAGCATTCTGGAGAAAAAAGACTGGGGTGAAGGCTGGCAGTGGGATGACGATATGAACGTCCTTATGCCCAGATTTAATTCTTACAACCTTGACGGGAATTTAATTAAAATTACAGTTATGCCAACACAGAAAGGTACAACGGCTTCAATTATCAATCCTTCAAAATATCCGCTTGTATTTTTGAATAATGTTATTACAGGCGATAAAAACGATGTTAAGGTAAGCCGTGATAATTCTATTTCTGCAAATACGCTTTCACTTGAAGGAACAGTTAATAAACCTGTAATACTTCAAATTCCGACAAACAACTTGAAGCGGTACTTTGACATAAGACTTACAAGTTCGCTTGCAGATAAAAACATATATTTAAAACAAAATTTTATAACTTCATCCTTGCTTCCTTCTGACAAAGAACTTGATAAAATTACCCACCCTGTTTCTACAGCAATTGATGATGTTTTAAAAAACAGCAGCAATCTTGTTTCCGAAACAACTGCTAAACTTGCAGGCGGAAAAGCTTATAATGATAGAGGTTCAGACTTGAACGGCATAAAAGTTTTTAATGCTTACTGTAAGAAACTCGGGCTTGATACTTCTAGAATACGTATTACTGACGCCAGCGGTGTTTCAAAAAACAATTTAATAAGCGCAGATTTTATCTCGGAATATCTGGTTAAAAACAAAGATAACAAAGTATTAGAACATCTTCCGTCACCGGGAGAAGGGACGCTTACACACCGAATGCTTCCTATAAAAAATAATCTGAAAGCCAAGACAGGCACACACGGAGATGCCAGCTCACTAGCAGGTTTTCTTACTACAAAAAGCGGAAACAAATACGCTTTCTGCATAATAATCAACGATACAACATCAAGCATTGCTGATATGAAAACATTAGAAGATTACCTTATAAGAGAAGCTTATTTAAGGCTGTAAAGTATGTATCAAATAATCGGAGAATACTTAGAATATCTTGAATTGGAGAAAGGTTTATCGCAAAACACGCTTGAAGCATACAGGCGGGATCTTTCCGAATTTTCGCAGGGAGTTGAAGACATTAAAAAAGTAGACAGAATGAGCATAAATATGTTTATTCGAAAACTGCGCGAAAACAAACTGGCTCCATCAAGTATCATAAGAAAAATAGCATCACTAAGAGGCTTCTTTAAATGGGCTTCGTCAGCAGGTATTATAGACAAAAATCCGACATCAACATTGGAGCAGCCGAAAGTACCGCAGCATCTTCCAAAAGTTGTTTCCATTAAAGAAATAGAAGAGATGCTGCACAATAATCTTACTCCCCTTGAGCATGTAATTATGGAACTCCTCTACAGCTGCGGTTTAAGAGTTTCAGAACTCGTTAATCTAAAAACAAATGATATAGATTTATCTTCAAAGTACGTCCGCTGCTTTGGCAAAGGTTCGAAAGAAAGAATAATACCTATAGGAGAAATTGCTAAAAAAGCTGTCACAGAGTACATGCCCGAAAGAGATTTTCTGGTAAAAAAATATAATCTTAATACTAAGCTGCTCTTAATACAAAATTCAGGCCGCTTTATAACCCGTCAGGATGTATACACATTTATCCATGCTCAGGGTAAATTAATCCACAAAAACATTTCACCGCATACCTTAAGACACAGCTTTGCAACACATCTTCTGGAAAACGGAGCAGACTTAAGAGTAGTACAGGAACTCCTCGGTCACAGCGACGTTTCAACAACACAGCTCTATACACATATAAGCAAAAAAAGATTAAAAGACGTTTACTTCTCAATTAATAATGAAAGTTAATAAAACTTCACAAAAAACTTTACAAATTTGCGCTCATGGAGATTTTATGTTAAATTTTCAATAGAACTAATGTGGTGAGGATTTATGAAAAGTACAACACTAAGAAGATCAAATATTACCAGAGAAAAAGTTGCTATGATGGAGGCTCTGAACCGTTATAACAGAACTCATCAGGATGAAGATTTTTACAGAACGCAAAGCAAAAATCGTGAACTTGACGCACTCTGGCAGTCTTTTGGTGTAAAAAGCCAGAAGAGCGAAAAAGCTCCTCAGGTTTATTTTGTAACCGGCCTGATAGTTGGTGTTATTATAACATTACTTATCACTACATTTATAAGCTTGTTGATTAATGTTTCTACTCCTAAAGATGATATTGTTGTACCGGCTAAAAAGCCTGCTTCTGCATCTTCAGGAAGATTTACATTTATACCTGCAGACAACACTTCTTCAAAAAAAGTTGCAGCACCTGTTTCTTTGAACGAAGAATATGTTGTTAAAGAGGGTGATACTTTAGAAAGTATCGTTATTAGATTTTACGGATCTTTTGATATGAATAAAGTTAATGCAATTCAGGAAGCAAATAAAATGGCCAACCCTAATGCATTATCAATCGGTCAAAAGTTAATTATTCCGATTAACCAGTAGAAAATTATGGCAAAAGTTAAGTCAAAATATGTATGTCAGAGCTGTGGATATGAAACTGCAGGTTATCTTGGCAAATGTCCTGAATGCGGAAGCTGGGGAACTTTTGTAGAAGAAACAGATATTCCAGTCATAAAAGATGTTCAAATTCCGGATAATTGTCCGCCGATGAAACTCAACGAAATTGAAATGAACTCTGAAATTCGCATGAGTACAAATATTTCAGAATTCGACAGAGTATTAGGCGGGGGTAAATGTATCGGGTCGGCAGGTGACAGTACAGATAAAGCGTGTCAGGGGATTGTTCAGGGCTCGTTAGTTCTTATTGCAGGAGATCCGGGGATTGGAAAATCAACAATACTTTTACAGACCTCCGGTGAACTTTGTAAAAACAATAAAAAAGTCTTATATGTTTCAGCTGAAGAATCTGCCGGTCAAATCAAACTCAGAGCAGAGAGATTAGGTGTCAAATCTGACAATCTCTATATTTATCCCCAGACAAATTTAGAGCTTATCAAAAAACACATCGAGGAAATGAAGCCTGATTTAGTTATAGTAGACAGTATTCAGGCTGTATACACTTCCGCTATTCAAAGCTCTGCCGGAAGCGTTTCCCAGATTAGGGAATGCTGCAATACACTTATGCATATTGCCAAAACTCAAAATATATCAATTATTGTTATCGGCCATGTAACAAAAGAGGGAAATATTGCAGGGCCTAAGGTTCTTGAGCATATGGTTGATACTGTTATACAGTTTGAGGGTGACAAATATAAATCATACAGAATATTACGTTCTATAAAAAACCGGTTTGGAAATACTTCAGAAGTCGGTATATTTGAGATGGGAAGCAATGGCTTGACAGAAGTTATTAATCCGAGTGAATTATTTTTAAAAGAATATAACCAGACACAAACTCCGGGTAGTACGATTATTGTAACGAGTGAAGGTACAAGACCTCTTCTGGTTGAAATACAGGCATTGGTCGGCACAACTCCTTATCCTGCCCCAAGAAGAGTGGCAAACGGAGTTGATACAGGAAGAGTTCTGCAAATACTGGCTGTTCTAGAAAAAAGAATAGGCTTAAACCTTTCCAAGCAGGACGTATACGTTAACGTTATCGGCGGCATTGATGTTAACGAACCGGCAGCAGATTTGGGAATTGCGCTTGCAATTGTAACCTGTGTAAGGGATGTGGTTTTTGATTCACACACAGCTATTGTCGGAGAAATAGGCTTATCTGGAGAAATCAGAGCTGTTAATCATATTGAAAGAAGAATTACAGAAGCGCAAAAACTCGGTTTCAAACGCATTATTATTCCTGCTGCTAATGAAATTCAAGAAAATATTGAAGGGATAGAAGTTATAAAAGTCAAAAAGATTTTAGAAGCCATAACTAGGGGGGTACGCCATGATAATTGATTCCCACACTCATATAGGAAATTCTTTCTGGGGTAAATTCAGTCCCGAGTTTTTGCTCGAAATCATAGGTAATGTTGATTATGCAATCTGTTCAAACCTTGAAGGTATTGACGGATATAACGGCAAGGATGAATTTGAATGCAATATTGACATGCTCAATATATCTAAAAATTTCCCCAAAATTAAACCTCTTGCCGTGTGCGAAGTTGACAGAACCCAAAACGCTGATGCGATAAGAGAATTACTGAAAAAATATCCGGAATTTATAGGCTTAAAATTTCATCCGGAGTTTACAAAACTGCCTGCAGATTCCGACAAATACAATGATTACTTGAGAGCTGCACAAGAATTTAAAAAGCCTTGCCTTTATCATTCCGGCCATATAAAATCAAGATTTTCTTCACCGGAATTGATTTATAAAAAGGCAAGAGAGTTCCCTGATGTCCCAATCATTCTGGGTCATCTTTCAACAGGCCCTAGAAGCTCTCATGAGGCTGCTATTGATATTATGGTAGAATCTATTGAGCAAGATACTGCAACTCTTTATGTTGATATTTCCTGGGTTGAAATTGAAGACATTATTTTGCTTATTCAGAGGTTAAAGAATACGAAAAAAGGTGATTATACACATCGTATTATGTGGGCTTCTGATGCGCCGGTCGGTGATTTTAATCAGAAAAAAGAGATTTACGCCGAGAATTTAGCTAAATTCCAGTCCGCAATAAAAGAGCATTTCAATGACGAAACCCTATTGAATGCATTGTTATATCAAAATGCTGTACAGTGTTATTTAAACGCTATTCAATAACCCCATAACATTTTGTGCCTTAAGGTTTCTGGATGATGCTAAAAGGGTGGCAGATGCCTGTTGTAAGATCTGGT
>UNSK01000004.1 GCA_900552525.1 Candidatus Gastranaerophilales bacterium
CAAGTATGTCCACAAAAATTAGCGCTTATGAGGTAGCAGAAGAAAATGCGAGTATGGGCTTAGATTTAGTTAATACTGCATCAGGAGCTTTAGACCAGATGTCGGATAAGCTTTCACGTCTTAGAGCTTTACAGGAGCAGGCAAATAACGGAACTTACGGGCCGGACTCAATCAAAGCTATCCGACAGGAAGCAGATGCAATAGTAGATGAGATTGAGCGTTTGTACAATACTACAGAGTATAACGGCATTAAGCTTTTTGTAGGAACAGAAAAGAATCAGGGAACTGCAGATTTGATTGTTAAAGTTTCACCGAGGGATGTTTCAGCAATGACAGCACTTGCGGATGTTGATGAAGCGGCCCCTCTTACAAGCGGAACTTATTCAATTTCTTCAGCAGATGAACTTGCAAAACTTGCAAAAATGACCAATGCAGGTTTAATTGGTAAAAATACGGAATTTGTGCTGGCTAATGATATTGATTTATCTGCTTATTCATCAGGTGCGGGCTGGACACCGATAGGAAATAAAACCAATGCGTTTCAGGGTACTTTTGATGGTAACGGCTATATAGTTTCAAATCTTTATATTAATAATCCGAATGGTGAAGGAGCTTTATTCTGGGGTAATTTTAGTGCCAAAATAAAGAACTTAGGACTTGAGAATATCAATGTTTCTGCAAAAAACGCAACAGGACTTATTAATGTGGCAAATTCCATTTATAACTGTTATGTTACAGGTGATGTAGAAAGTTTAGAGAAAAACAATGCAGGATGGTCACCTGGTTTAATGGCTCAAAGTGTTAATAATGTTGAATACTGCTATTCAAAAGGCAGCATATACGGATATGATATTGCAGCTGGATTAGTCGGAGTTGTGGAGACTATTTCAAATTCATACTCTACTGCCGATGCAAGTATTGACAGGTGGGCCAGGCAGCCATCGTTTGGAGATGCATCAGGGCTGGTTTCTACGGTTCAAGGTTCTATAGAAAATTGTTTTGCAACAGGTGATGTTTATGCAGAAGCCAGAGGTTTTGGTGCAGGTCTTGTAAGTCACATGAATGGTCAATTAATGAAAAATTGTTATTCGACCGGAACAGTTACCAGAGCAAATGTTTATACAGGAAGTCTAGTAGGATATGCCTCAGGTACTACCTTTGAAAACTGCTATGCGTTATCAAATATAACCGGGGGAACTTCCGGCACAGCAGGAGCTTTTTGTGCCGGCGGAAGTTCTTTAACAGCTGTAAATTCTTTTTATCTTAACAGTTTTGATACTTCTGGCATAGCTGCTTTTGGACAGGGCGGCACTGTAACTAACTGCCAGAGCTATAATGGTGGGGTACCTTTTACGGCGGATGATTTAAAACCTCCGGTAGAAGATGATAAAGATTACGCGGAATTATATTTTCAGGTAGGGACATCAAGTTCTGAATCCTCCCGTGTAAGCTGCAGTATAGCCTTTTCGATGAACGGATTAAATTCTCTGCGAAAAATTGAGGATAAGGATAACCTTGCAAGAATTGATGAAATGATACGCACTGTTTCTGCCAAGCAAACAGAATTCGGTTCAACCCAGAACAGACTTGAGAGTGCTTTGGAGGAGATTTCTGTTCAATATGAAAACCTTCTGTCTTCACGTTCTACTTTAAGAGATGCAGACATTGCAGAAGAATCAAGTGCGTATATCAGAAACCAAATTTTACAGCAGGCAAGCGCAACCCTTCTGGCTACAGCAAATCAAACTCCATCTATAGCATTGCAATTATTGTAATGTTTACAAAACTTAATATTTCTTCTAAAAATAGCAATTTTTTTTCTCTTCTTGACTTTATATATATATCCAGGATATCAGATAGCATTACATAGTAAAGGAGAAATATATGGCAAGAGTACTAATTTCAATGCCCGAAGAATTTTTAGACAGAATCGATCAAGTAGCAGAAGGTGAAAATAGAACACGTTCTGAGTTAATCAGAGAAGCGCTTAGAAGTTACATGTATAAAAGCAGGGTAAAGGCTAATACTATGGCTGGAAAAAATGCAGCAATTTTAGAAGCTCTATTGGATTAGAAGAAGCGAACGGGTAGTTACAAAATACATTTGGTTTGTATTTACCCCCGGAAAAAGGAAAAGGGAAAATTTAGGAAAATAAGACACCGCTCAATGCAGCGGTGTTTCTTTATATGTTTTCAAAAGAGTCAATCACTATGTCGACTATTGCAGTACCTTGATGTCTTATTGCTTTTTCCAGTGCTGGAATTAATTCTTCTTTTGTTCTTACGCGGACTGCAAACAGGTCATAAGCTTCTGCAATTTTTGTGAAATCAGGATTTGTCATTTCAACTTGGCAGCAGTTATTATAAAATTTCTCCTGCATCTGCCGGACCATACCGAGATAGCTGTTATTCATAATAATTATTTTTACAGGAATATGGTGTTCTCTACAGGTAGCAAGTTCTTGCAGATTCATCTGGAATGAGCCGTCGCCTGTAATATTTAAAACGAGGTTTTCAGGCTTTGCCAGATAAGCTCCTATTGCCGCAGGCAGACCGAAACCCATTGTCCCGAGCCCTCCGGAGGTTATAAATTTTCTGGGCTTATTGAAATTAAAAAACTCGGCAGTAAGCATTTGATGCTGTCCGACATCGGTAACAACAACCGGTTCATAGTAACGGGTATATTCTGAAAGAGTTTCCAGTACGTATGAAGATTGGAGAAAATTTGATTTTTTTTCTAATGGTATAATGTTTTCTTTTAGCACATCGACTTCCATGCGCCATTTTTCTTGAGGCACAAACAATTTTTTATTCTCAAGACATTGTTCGATAAAACATTTTACATCTGCTGTAATATTTAGTTCTGACATTCCTGAATTCCGGCAGATATTAATAGAAACTACTTTGCGATTTTTAGTGAAATCATTATTCTTGCATGTTGAGCGGTCAGAGAAGGCGGTACCGAGTGCAATTAATAAATCGCATTGTTTAAGTGCTTCATTTGCAGGCTCAACTCCATTTAATCCAATCATACCAAGGTACAAATTATTTTCTGATGGATAAATTCCAATACCCATTAGAGTTGAAACAACAGGTATTTGTAAAACCGAAACAAATTGTTCAATTTCTGCAGAAGCGTCAATACAGCCTCCGCCGATTAGTATAAGCGGTCTTTTAGAAGCATTAAGAAGGTTTGTAAATTCCTTTAATTCTACAGAGAAATCTTTTTTAGATATTTTTGCTGCCGGAATTGAAGCTCTGTTTTCATTTCTGTATTCATCTTCAAGAATATTTCTTGGCAGTATTACAACGACAGGGCCTTTTACTCCTGTAGAAGCTTCTTTGAATGCCTCTTGTATAATTTGTGCAATATCATCCTGAGGATTAAGTTTGAATGTTTTTTTGCAGCAGGAACCTGCAATTGCCTGAATATCTACTGATTGAAAAATTTTACCTTTTTTATCAGCCCCTGCAACATCACCTGCAAGAATAACAAGCGGAGTTGAATCAGCATATGCATTTGCAATTCCGGTGATTGTATTTGTAAATCCCGGGCCTGAGGTTACAAGGACAACTCCTGTTTTTCCGCTGGCGCGGGCATAGCCTTCTGCAGCATGTACGGCAGCCTGTTCGTGCCTGACAAGATAATGTTTAATCGTATCGGCTTTAGAAAGTTCATTATAAATACTTAAAACAGAGGCTCCAGGGTATCCGAAAATACTGTCGACACCAAGAGAACTTAGTGTCTTTACCAGAACAGATGCAGATGTTTTAATTTGTAATAGGTTTGTCATTGCATTGATATTATACACCAAAAATTAAAAGCTTGATTTATATTTTTGTTTAAAGTAAAATTATCATGCATTAGCTGATACAAAGTATTGGATAGTGTGTTGACAATCAATCGGGATGTAGCGCAGTTTGACTCTGCCGACGAGAACGATTAAGTATCGTTCGAGGAGAGGTAGCACCGAAGGTGCGCTACAATAAGAAAAATCAAGACCGGGATGTAGCGCAGTTTGGTAGCGCACCTCGCTTGGGACGAGGGGGTCGCACGTTCGAATCGTGTCATCCCGACCATTTAAACAAAAGGCTTTTAGAGAAATCTCTAAAAGCCTTTTTTATTGCAATTATGTAATTATTATGTAATACCTTTTTATTTCGTTCAAGTACGCTTATTTACTCAAAAATTTTCCTTTTAATTAAAGATTCAGTAGGATTTTTTCCTAGTGCAAGGTCTATACTAACTAAAATATTAGCAGCTAAGTCATTCGGAGCACCATAGGCTCTAAGTGCATCTACAAGCATATCACAAGGTTTTTTAATACTTGGGTCTTCTTGCACGATTTCACCAAAGATTGTTCTAATGAAATCGTGATTAGAAATATTTAATGTCTTGGCTAACGCAACCAAAGTGTACAAGTTGGGAATTTTTTCTTTTCCATTCTCCAAGTCTGATATAGCACCAGAACTTACACCACTTCTTTGTGAAACATCTTGAATTCTAAGATTTTGCTCATTTCTAGCTTGTTTAACCAAATTTCCAAAATTTTTAATTATATCCTTAACGTCATTTTGCATTTCTTTTATTTTAGGGTTATTTTCTAATTTGCTTTCATCGTTGAATTTTCTCATATATGCCTCCTTTATTAAATATACAGCAGTTTATTCATTTTAGCAAAAATTTCACTCAAATGTTAATATATGTAACAATATTTCAGTGAAATTTTCGTTCAAAGGTTGACACGAGATTTAAAGTGGTGTAATATGCTCTTGAATGAAATCTTCATTCAAGAGTATAACAAGGAGTGAAAACTATGAAAATTCTTACAGCAAGTGAAGCCGCAAAACTTTTGAGAACAGATGTCAGAACACTCCAGAAGCAAGCACAAAAAGGAAATTATCCTGCAAATGTTTGTGGAAGAGTCGGAAGAAAATACCTGTTTGATGAAGAGGCTCTAATGGAATTTGTTTTTTCAAAAAAAGTAGTTGCATAAATATGCAACGCAAATTGTACCTTAACAACTGAATAAAACCCGAAAGGTGGTAACTGATGAGTGTATTTAAACACGAAAAGGGTTACTACGGCTACAATTTCATGCATAAAGGCAAACGCTATTGCAGAACTTTTAAGGGGTTAGGCAAGGAAGAAGTTGCTCAACTTGAAATTGTTCATAAATCAGAGTTGATAAAAAACGGCTATGACATAACTCAAAAAAAGAGTTACTTTCTAAGTGATTTAATTAAAGACCACAAGGAGTACACTTTGGCACATTATGCAAGACCTGATGAA
Organism: Candidatus Gastranaerophilales bacterium; assembly: GCA_900552525.1. Classification (GTDB taxonomy): domain Bacteria; phylum Cyanobacteriota; class Vampirovibrionia; order Gastranaerophilales; family Gastranaerophilaceae; genus CAG-196. The sequence goes on from UNSK01000004.1 coordinate 5,293, forward strand.
TTTGATTATGTTGTAGATACTTTTTATAAGCTTACAGGTGATAAAAATGCAAATGATATAACTGTTTCCGATTTTGAAAAGTATATTAATACAAGGCTTGGATTTGTAAAGAATTCAAGTATAAATCGTGAAATGGACGTTATCAAACGCATTTTCTCTTTAGCACTTCAAAACAAAAAGATTAGTACAAATCCTTGTGCTGACCTTGAAAAGTTAAGAATAGAAAATCCCCCCGAAAGATTTCTTACTAAAGAGGAAGAAGCAAAGCTATTGGCTGTATGTAACCCAATGATGAAAGCAATTATCATAACTGCAATCCACACAGGCATGAGGCAGAACGAGCTTATAAGCTTAAAATGGGGTGATGTGTTCTTTGATAAAGGGTATTTAATTGCCCTAAATACAAAGAATAATAAACGTAGAAAAATAACTATGACCAAAACCCTGAAATTAGAACTCAAAAGTATTCCAAAATTAAGTGAATATGTCTTTACTTCGCCTGCAACAAAGACACGCTATACGGAAGTAAAAAAGTCTTTTGCACGTGCCGTGGAACGTAGTGGTATAGACCATATTAGCTTTCATAAACTAAGACATACAACAGCTTCAAGGCTATATGAACTAGGTGTGGATATTAAAACAATTCAAAAAATACTCGACCATGCAGATATTAAGACAACTATGGGATATATTCATTCAACAAAGGACTATATTTCAGAAGCCATTAATAAACTAGATGAGTATTAGTATTAAAAACAGCAACATTCATGGTCTGTTGCAGAAAAAATGAAAGGAAACAAGAGATGACAAAGTCAATTTCTCCTAAAGACCATATGACTATTACGGTCGAATTACAGGGCAAATTAGCCCAAAAATTAGAAGAATCCTATAAAGAAGGGAATATTCCAAATCTTGCTTATGTAGCAGGAGGCTTTATCAAAGAACTTTTAGGACTTGATGAAGAAGAAGGTATTAGGGATTTACCCAGAGGAAGCCATCCCATTGAATTTGTCAAAAATGGCAACTCTTACAAGATTAAAATTCCTCTAAGTTACAATGCTGAAAAAGAACTTGAAAGTGAAAGTTCAGCAACTATAACGCAATTATTTGCCAGATACGCTGATAAAATAATGCGAAATGGTTGGGAATATTAGTTATCATTGAGGGGGAGCAAAGCATGCAAGGACTAAGGGTGGTTTATCTTGCATGCTTTTTGCTTCTTAAAATATTAAGTCGTACAAATCTTATTTGTCAGACACAAAGATTAAATTATAAAAAGTACATAAAAAGGAGATTAATATGCGTAAGCAACTCAAAAAGAATGGTACAGATAGCCGTAGAAGATACAGAGCAACTGTAGGACGTTTTGGAGAAAAATCAAATAATTTTGGCTATTACCAAACCCTAGAAGAAACAATAATGTTTAAAAACATTATAGATGTTGAAAAAGGCAGGATAATAACCGACCATTTATGGTTTAAAGTTGGCAAGCAGTTTGACCAACTAAAGCTTAATAAAGGTGATGTCATATCTTTTGATGCTCGTGTGGGTCAATATACTAAGGGCTATTATCCAAATATTAAGGTAGATTACAAGCTTAAAAATATGAGCAAAATTGTTGTAGAAAAACGAACTGGAGGCAAAACAAATGAACTTGATTAATTTAATTTTCAAAGATTTAACCACGCAAAGAGTGTTGTTTCATCTTTCTGACTTTGCTTTTAAAACCCTGAAAGAATATGAAGAAGATGGGTACATAGAGTTGGAAAAATTTGTTGAAGACTCAATAAGAACTTATCTTAACGAATATTCAGGGGCTGTAGAAAAAGGCAGCTTAGATAAGCTGAATCTTGATAAAACACGACCGATATTTTTAAGAATATCTAAAATCCTATTAATAAGGTTGTGGTGGTGTGCTTTAAAGTTGAAAGCAACTCAATCGGAAATAATTAACGAAGCTCTTTCTTATTCAATGCCACATTTAATTAGTCAGGTAGAAGCAACAGAAGATTGCAGTATTGAACTGGCTCTAAAAGAAAACTAAAACCAAGAGGAAAGGTATGATTCAAAGAATTACTGTAAGGCTTGATGAAGGATTAACAAACCTCATTGCAAGTATTAAAGAAAAAGATATTTATAACCTAAGTGCTTTAACAAGAGAAGCACTTAGGGATAGGTTAATGAGGATATTAATAAACATAGATAATAGTGGTCAGACAGAGGAGTTAAAGAAAGATGAAAACATTTGAGTACCATAATTCATGTTTGAATATCTTTTCATTATCAATAGGTAAGAAATACCTTTATGAGATAGCTGATACATTACTTCATGATTTTGATGAAGAAGCAATCATAGAATGTCATAGGGAAATTAATGATTTCATTTATTCTGTGAATGATAAGAAATTATTAAGTCAATTTGTAGTTCCTTATGAAATATCAAAATGCTTAGATGATACAAGTATTGTAAACAGTTTAGCAAAGGGTTTAGATAGGGAAATTACTGTAGCTAATGACTGGGGTCAATATTACGATTTCTATTCTTCTCTATTAAACTATATGAAACAAGCTAAAGACTGGTTTGAAAACGATAGAGTAAATGGAAAAATGCACCTTTGTTTTAGTTATAAGCCTAAACAGCCTTCTGAATACGCACATTTAGAGGATACTAAAGTTGGTTATAACAGTATTCTTGCAAAGTTTTATTTAATTCCATACGCAAAGTACACTAATCACACAAAAGAACATAATGAAGGCTGTGCATACTTTGTTGCCTTTACATTCCTGTTCTTTATATCAAACTTGTATAAAATACTTAAACCTTATATAGTTAAGGTTAAAAAATTTCTTTGGCTGTGTTTAGCAACTCTTAACCCTGTTGTAGTCGGGCTTACAATGACTTGTCAATATAATTTGGGTAAAACAAGTGCAATAAGCGTACTTTATGAGCTGTTGCAACTGTCTTCAAAAACCCCTAATCTTCATATATCAAAAAACAGTACTCAATATAGTATGACTTTTACTTATACTACGCTTACAAGCCCATTTGGAAACAATGGCAGTAACGACTTTGTAAGAGATAATAACGGTGATAGGAATGTAAAAATGCATGTTTCTGGAACCAGTAATATTTTAACCCTTAGATTTGATTTCATAGGGTTGGCTATTCTTAATGATATCTTGGGAAAGGCTGTGGATAAAGACCTTTATAGCTTGCCTGTAAATGAGCTTTTAAAAATGCAGATAGCAGGTAAAGCCCTTGTATATATGCTTAATAGTACTAACTTTAAGACAAAGAAAATTACTACAGATTTTTTATCTGTTCAAGCAAAAGTATTGCTTGATAAATTTAAACTTAAAAGATACGGCATTGACTATATCATAATAGCTACAATGCTTGCAAAACTTGATTCAAAGACTATTAATAAAAAGCTAAAATGTATTGCAGATAAACAAAAAGCTGATATAAGGAAAATGATAAAAGCAGTTCAAGAAACACAAATTGAGCCTTCAAGTTGTCTTAAAGCAATATATGATAAATATCGTGTGGGGATATGATGTTTAACGATTTGAAGATAGATAAGCTCAAACTTTTATATAAAAAGAAAGATGTTGCTTATGAACAAAGAACAGAAATAAAAGATTGGTTGGAGTATTATTTCCCTGACTGTACTACCAGTTGTCAATCTGGCTTTATTCAGCACAATATAACACCTACCAAAATAATAAGACCGAAAACCACAACTAAAATTCACAATTTACAAATGCCATCGGAAAAAGAGCTTTTAAACGCCTTAGATGATATTACCCTTCACAATTCACAAGTGCAAGACGAATTAAAAAGCACATTAATTCACCTTACAAAAGATATTATTTTACAAAAGCCTGTTAAAGAGTACATTTCAATGCTATCAGAAATTCCATACAGTAATTTCGATGTGGAATTGAAATCATCAAATAGCGAGCCTAGTTTATATCTTCATCATAATTATTCGGTTGATTCTCAAGAAAGCTGCAAGTTTTTAATCAAATTCTATAACAAGGTGCAACAATTTTATAAAGAACATGGACATTACAAATGCCAATTATATAAACCTTTAACACTGAAAGAAATTGAGCTTGTAGGAAACGCTTACATACCTAAAAAGAAAATACTTAATCTTGAACATTTAAACATTCTGAGAATTGAAATCGAATACCACGAAACAGCAAAGATAAAGCCAATTATTAAAGAGCTTAATCCAAGTGCTGATTGCCTTTCACTTTCTATTATATTAAATGCTTTAAAGAATAAAAACTTTTACAGCACTCTTGATAAAGTATTTAATACTACATTGCAAAAGTACGTTTTTAGTACAAATACAAAGCTTCAAACAGCAACAGCAGAACTTTCAAAAGTCAGACAACTTGCTTGCAAGCTATATCATGAGAGTGGTTTGACTTGTCATTATACGGCTGTTGCAAATGAATTAGGCTTAGCAAATCAGATTTCAGAGATTAATTCAATCATAAGAAAGATAATGCCTGATTCAGATTTATACACAGAGTTGTATAATACTTTGTTTTCTTCTGATGACAAACCAGAGAGTACAGAAGAAGAACAAAGAATACGTGATTGCAATCCATGCAACTCTAGGACGTTAAAGGACATCTTACTGATTTATGATGTTCCTATTTGGGATGACAGTTGAAACCCTTATCTTTAGTATGTTTTAGAAACAAAGCAAACTTTGGGGGTTGGTTTGGTATGTATAGAATATTAACCCCCTCTTAAATGGCTTTCTAGCACGCTTAGATTTAATGTTTTCGTGCTTTATAACCTAAAGCTTGCATATATCTTCAATTTTTACTAATTTGTGATGCCCATACATGGCAAAATGCAGTAAAGATGAGCTTTTTGGAAGGGTTATTAGTATTAAATTTGCTTGTAATTTTGCTATAAGCCTGTATTTGCTGTATTTACAAGTGGTTCGCAATAAGTTTTTAAGTGTTGATTGGGATTTATTTCACCTTGTTTTCCTTTGCCTTGTGCGATTGGGCTATATTTGAATTTTTGCCTGCCCTCTCTTTTGTTCCTGATTATTTTTCGTTTCTGTACGAAAAATTATTTAATCTTATAGAGAAAAAGCCTTTTGTTGATTACATTTTTAAATGCAACGTATCAGTTATAGCGTGCAGAAAGAGGATTTTAGAAATGAAAAATTTAGTAGAACCGATTAAGGGCAAAAAAGACATTGAAGCGATTGAAAAGTATTTAGCAAAGCACAGCCTAAGAAACCAGTTGATTTGGGTATTTGGAACAAATACTGGTTTAAGAATATCTGATATTCTAGGGTTAAATGTTGAAGATGTTAAAAATAAGCAGTATGTTGAAGTTATAGAAAAGAAAACAAAGAAGTATAAGAGATTTCCACTTAATAACAAATTAAAAACATTGATTAAAGAATATTTAGTTGTGCGTGAAAAAACATACTCCATAACGGAAGATGAACCATTGTTTGTTGGCAAAAAGCACAAAAGGCTTGACCGTTCGCAAGTGTACCGATTTATTAATGATGTTTGTCGAGATTTGGGAATATCTGTAAATGTGGGAACCCATACTATGAGAAAGTCTTTCGGTTATCATCACTACAAACAAAATAACGATGTTGCTTTGTTGCAGAAGATTTTTAACCATAGTTCACCGTCAATTACAATGCGTTATATCGGTATCGCTCAAGAGGAATTAGATGAGTCATATATAAACTTTGAATTGTAAATTATAGCTGTAATGCACCGTATCACAATACAACAGACTATTTATACAGTTGTATAAATTATAGTTACTTGATTATAGCATAAATTTAATTTTTCCATACGGTGCATAAAAAGCAAGAATTGCTACTATTTGCAAAACTAAAAATCAGTATTTGCAATAGTTAGCAAACTTATACACCAAAATAAATATTGTGGTGCATAACTGTTAAGAAAGGCTTGTAGTATGGATTTAAAGAAAATGACCGTTTTTATTATTTCATTATTGTTAATCCCTTGTGCTGTTTTTGCCTATCCTTTTGATGTTAGGACAACGGCTAACGGATACAGCTATGTTTATCATGAGCATAATGAAGAAAGCTATCAAAAAGCTTGGTGCGATGCTTGTGGTGGGATTATGGAGTACGAGAATAAAGATAAAACAAGGGTGGATTGCCTAACCAAAACTCATGCAGTAGAATTTGATTTTGCTAACAAGTGGCACGAAAGCATAGGTCAAGCCTTGCATTATGGGATTATGACAGGGAAAAAGCCTATGGTTGTTTTAATCCTTGAAAATCAAGAACAAATGAAATATTACGAAAGAGTTAAGAGGATTGCTAAAAAATACCGAATGAAAGTTTCTTATGTAACAAATGACATTCTAAACCTTGATGAAAAAGGAAAGTGCTTTAATCCAAAATGCAAGTGCCATGAGGATTTGCACCATAATAAAATGCAACAGAATATCTATATGAATGTATAACTCTTACCCTTAAATTATAGCATAAACATTTTTTCTGGATATGTTGTATAAACTAAGTTTAAAGAATAAAAGAGGATTAGTAAAAGTCTTGTCTAATCCTCTTTTTCATTATTTTTCATCAAAATAGATAATATGATGTAAAAAATAAAGGAATGGCGAAGATGGAAGGCACTCAAAGAACTGAACAGCATATAGCTAACTTATTAAAGGCTAAATTCCCTATCATATATATAGAGTCTTGGGAAGAAAACCGTGTTGTAGATACAATAAATAAAATATGCCATGATATCGAATCTATAAAAACAGATAGGATTATTTATACTTGGAGTATGACAACAGGGCTTTATAACATGGACACAAATAGTCCAATAAATGGTTGCCGAGTTATTGACGAAGCCCTAAATTACTTTAATTCTGAAATCGAAGAAGATGCAGTATTAATAATGAAAGATATACATGAGCATATTGAATATCCTAATACTAAACGAACTTTGAGAGATACAGCAAATATTCTTAAAGTTTCTGAATTTAAGAAAAATGTTATCCTGATTGCACCTGAATTAAAATTACCTTTAGACTTACAAAAAGATGTTACAGTGGTTGATTTTGATTTACCGAGTGTTGATGAGATAAAAGAGCTTTTAAACTCAATTATTGAAACAAATTTAGGTGATACTTGCACACTTACGGATGACGAAAAAAGTATATTTGCTAAAACTGCTCAAGGTTTAACCTTGCAGGAAGCTGAAAATGCTTTTGCACGTGCAATAGTTGAAAGGAAACAACTTACTATAAATGAGCTTGATGTTATTATGGATGAAAAATGCCAAGTTATTAAGAAAACTGGTATTTTAGAGTTCATTAAAACTGATTTAAGCATGAATGATGTAGGTGGCTTGCAAAACCTTAAACATTGGTTAATTAAGCGTAACAATTCATGGCTTGATAAAGCACAAAACGATTATAACTTGCCAGCTCCTAAAGGTGTTTTAATAACTGGTGTCCCTGGGTGTGGTAAATCTTTAACAGCTAAAGCAATGAGTAGCCTTTGGAAACTACCATTACTAAGACTTGATGCAGGAAAAATATTTGATAAATGGGTCGGTGGTAGTGAAGAAAACATCAGAAAAGTTATTAAAACTGCTGAAGCTGTTGCACCTTCAATTTTATGGATTGATGAGATTGAAAAGGGATTTGATACTGATAGTGGCTCATCTATAGGAAAAAGAGTATTTGGAACATTTTTAACTTGGATGCAGGAAAAGACTAAACCTGTATTTGTAGTTGCAACAGCTAATAATATCAGCATGTTGCCTCCTGAATTTATGCGTAAAGGTAGGTTTGATGAGATATTCTTTGTTGATATCCCTACAACAAAAGAAAGAGAAGTTATTTTTAGATTGCACCTTAACAAAATGCTCAAAGGAAGTATATCAGAAAGCTTTTCTATAACTGATATGTTGATAAATGAGCTTGTTGAAAAAACAGAAGGCTTTGTAGGTGCTGAAATTGAACAAGCAATTATATCAGCCGTATTTGATGCCTTTTCAGAAGATAGAAAGCTGCATAAAGAAGATTTATTTAAAGCCATTGAAAATACTGTTCCTTTATCAGTTACGCAATCAGAACAGATTGAAAACATCAGAAAATGGGCTAATGTTAGAGCAGTTGCAGCGACTTCAAAGAATGACAGGCTGAATATACCTGATGAGCAAGACTCAAAACTGTCAAGAGGTGGCAGAAATATTGATTTTTAAGAATGTTAAAGGAATAGAGAAAGGAAATTAAAGATGTCAACTCAAGAATATCTTATAAAAGCAATTGACCTAATGAGCGATTATAAAACTCAAGAAGCTTTATTCTATTGCATGGAAGCTTTGAAATTAGACCCTAATGATGATGCCGTATATATGACAAGAGGGGTTTGTTATTGTGACCTTAAACAATACGAGAAAGCAATTAATGATTTAACAAAAGCTATAGAATTAGGTGTTAGTTTTGATAATGCACAACTAGTATATCCAAAAAGAGGAGAATGTTACTTCTATCTTAGACAGGATGAAAAAGCAATTAATGATTTAACAAAGGCTATAGAATTAGACCCTAATTGTAGTAATACATACAAAATTAGAGGAAACTGTTATCTTGCCCTTAAACAATATGAAAAAGCATTTGAGGACTATACAAAAGCCATAAAGTTAGACCCTTATAGTCATAGCACGTATGCTTGCAGGGGTTATTGTTACTATGACCTTAAGCAATATAGAAATGCTATTAATGATTTTTCAAAGTCTATTGAGTTAAGCCCTACTCTTGAACAAGCATATATAGGTAGAGGGGATTGTTACAAAGAACTTAGAGAATGTGAAAATGCTATTAATGATTACAGAAAAGCCATAGAATTAAACCCTAACAATTCAAAAGAATGTAATAGAAAAATCAATTCTTGTAAATCGAATAATAATAATTCCATTAAAACAACAAAAGAATACTATGACATAGCAAATAAACTTAGTGAAAATGAAAACTACTTAGAGGCTGTATCTTATTATACAAAAATTATTGAATTGGAACCTAACAGTAAGCATGCTTACGCCTATAGGGGCAATTGTTATAATATGCTTTGGCAATATGAAAACGCTATTGTTGATTATACTAAAGCTCTTGAATTAGACCCACAAGACAAATTTTTATATGGCGTTAGAGGTAATTGCTATAAAGAACTTGAACAATATGAAAAAGCTATTACCGATTATTCAAAAGCTTTGGAATTAGACCCGATTTTAGAAGTAGTACATACTAATAGAGGCTTTTGTTATACAAAACTTAAACAGTATGAAAAAGCAATGATTGACCTTTCTAAAGCTGTTGAATTGGACTCCAATGATAATAATGCTTACGCTTATAGAGGCAATTGTTATACATATCTTGGAAAATATGATGAAGCTATTGCTAGTTATACTAAAGCTCTTGAATTATCCAATGATGAAACTAAAAGAAAAGAAATAGAGAAAGCAGTAGCAATTGTTATCAATTTAAAAAAGAACAACAATACTAATATGAATGCAATGCATGTAAATCCCATACAGGGTAGAAAACTTGATTTTTAAGGAAAGGATATAAAATGACAGCAGTAGAATACCTTATGAAAGCAGAAGAACTATCAGATAATGAAATATATGAGGAAGCCTTATTTTATTACACCAAGGCTGTTGAATTAGACCCTAATGACCCATATACACGTGCAAGCAGAGGATTGTGTTATGAAAGACTTGAGCAGTACACAGATGCTATTGATGACTTCTTTAAATTTATTCAATTAGACCCAACTAGCACATTCATATACAAAGATATAGGTCGTTGTTATGCAAATCTTAATCAATATGAAAAAGCAATTGAGAATTACACAAAAGCTATTAAATTAGACCTTGAAGATGAACTTGTACATGAGACACATCTAAGAAGAGGCTTTTGTTATATGCAACTTAAACAATATGAGCAAGCTGTTATTGACTTTTCTAAAGCTATTGAGTTAAACCCTACTTACACTTTTGCATATGATTTTAGAGGTGATTGTTATAAAGAACTTGGACAATTTGATAAAGCAATTGAGAATTATGCAAAAGCCATGGAATTAGACCCTGATAATTCAGAAGAATACAGAGAGAGCATTGACTCTTGTAAACCAAACAATAATGATAATATTAAAAGTGCAGAAGAGTATTTTTATACGGGAGCTAATTCGGGTCTTGCTGGTGAGTTTGAAAAGGCTGTGCATTATTATAATGAAGCCATTAAACTAGACCCCAACAACAGTCTTTATTATAGTGCAAGAGCTGCTGCTTATAGAGGTGATTGTTATTTTAGTCTAAAGCAATACTCAAGTGCTATTGATGATTTGTCTAAAGCTATTAAATTAGAACCTAATGATAGCAAGGCATATTTTATTAGAAGCCTTTGTTATATGTCTCTCTTTCAAGATGAAGAGGCTATTGTTGATGCTACTAAAGCTCTTCATCTGTCGAACAATGAAGCTGAACGAAAAGTAATAGAGGACTTATTATTAAACCTTAATAATTCAAAAAACAGTAATAATACTAACATAAACGCAATCCATGCAAATCCTACACAGGGCAGAAGACTGGATTTTTAAAATGGTAAGACATTCAAAAACTAATTACAAAGATTTTTATCAGATGATTGCAGCAATTATAGCTATAATCACCATTACTGTTAAATTCCTTGTTGAAGTCAACAAAAGGGGGTTATGGAAAGAGTGCATTATTTCTGTTGCAATCTTTGCAGGGGTTAATTATTTGAGCTACAACTTACAGGATGCAAGCATAATCAACCCAGATTGGTTTTTGATAACCCTTATTGTTTCTATCATTGCATTTTGTACCTACTGGGGAATACAGTTTAACAGAGGTGAGTTCAATCAATTTACAAAATATCAAATTCAACAAAATTCAATGTACTGGCAAGAGGCAAGTTGGTGGTGGGGGTTAGACGGTTGGCAATTTGAGCAGGAAGTTGCAAAAGTCTTTATTACGCAAGGGTATAAAGCCCATGTTACCAAAGGCTCTGGTGATGGTGGGGTTGATATAATCTTGAAAAATGGTGATTACACGGCAATCGTGCAATGTAAGCATTATCAAAACCCTGTACCACCTGAACCAATTAGAGCTTTGTGGGGTTGTAAAGACGATTTTGGGGCTGATGAGGTAATTTTGGTGGCTTCTTCTGGCATAACAGAAGGTGGAGCAAGCTTTATACAAAACAAGCCTAATTTCAAGGTGCTTAACCTTAATGATATTATAGCAATGAGCAAAATGCCTCCAGTTGAGAAGGTTGCAAGCAATTCAAAAGAAACAACAAGTATCAATCAAAAAACTACCAAAACAGGCATGGGTAGGAGAATTGATATCTAATTAGTTCATTTTAATTTAATGCACTTTAATAATCAATAAGGTGTATTTCGTAATTTCAGCAACAACAATGATTAAATTTTTCCTTGTAAATAAAAAGGAGAATAAAATGACTAAAATTAGAAGTTATGATTTAAGAGCCGTTGATACTATTGATGATAATAAAATTATCTTGCTTGATAAAGATAATAAGGTGTTTTTTCTGAATGCTTCGGAATTTCACAACTGCAATGCTCCTGCAAGTGATTATGTAGGCAAGCACATGCTAATCAAAGCTAAAGTAAAAGCTAAATGGGGAACTGTAACTAAAATTCATGATATACAGGAATGTAGCTTTTACAAGCCTAAAGACACACAGGAAAAGGAAAACCCTACAAGCTAGTAGGGTTTCAACAAACAAAAGGAACTCAATCATTAATATTCTGATGGCAACATCAAAGTAAACTGTAAAGGCTTGTAATTACTTAAAACAAGATAGAATTTACACGTGGTAATTTCGTCATCGGGGGTTGTTGGTAAATCAATGAAGGGCATATCCTGTTTGATTACAGTTATATGCTCATGATAATCATTCCCGATGTAGCCTTCATGGTAGACTTCCATGTAGCCTTTTTTGTCTTGGTTAAAACAGATTTCAACAACAAAAAACGTATCTTCAGATTCTTGAAATTCGTTAATAACTTTTGGCATGTAGCTTATAACATTATCAATAACCCAAAAGGCATTGAGTGTATTTTGGAAATCCATGATGCCTTCTGTATATAGTAATTTGTCAAAGTAATTCCTTTTGAATAACTGCATTGAGCCAAAATTGCGGCTGTATATCTCTTTAACTGTATTGTATGTAATCATTTTTAATCCTTCTTTCTTTTGTCTATGAAAAGTACACTTTTTGTGGACTAATTCTTATTGCGTAAAATCAATCTTTTTTGAGGGTGATTTTTGAGAATTTTGGTACACGAAAAACACTTAACCTTTTATAGACTCTACGTATTTGTAAAATGTACTTTTGGCAATATTGCACATGGACATAACATCTTTAACTTTAATCAATCCATTTTGGTAAAGTTCATAAGCCCTTAAAAAATCCTTTGGCAATTCAGTTTTTGGTCTTCCAAACTTAACCCCTCTTGATTTTGCCGATGCAATGCCTTCTGTCTGCCTTGTTTTGATGTTATCTCTTTCACGTTCTGCAACGTAACTAAGCAACTTTAAAACAATATCAGTAATCAAACTGCCTGTTAATCCGTTTTGGTTGTTTCGAGTGTTTAAAATCGGCATATCAAGGACTTGAATATCAACCCCCATATTTACAAGGCTTTCCCATTCGTTACATATTTGTTTGTAATTCCTGCCTAATCTATCTATGCTTTTTACAATCAACAGGTCGCCATTCCTTAATTGTGCTTTCATTTGTTGGTATTTTTCACGACCGACAAAGTTTTTGCCCGAAGCTTTTTCAACTATGATTTCATCAACCTTCAAGCCGTTTAGGCTGTCAATTTGTCTATCTTCTTTTTGTTCACGTGTTGAAACTCTTATGTATGCAAAGTTTTTAGCCATATTAACAAACCCCCTTTATTGTTTTAATAAAATCGTTTGTTAGTTCGTATTCCTTGTCATAACAAGTTATTGTTTTGACCCCGCATTCACGCAACCGCTTTAAAATCCTTTGTAATTCTGTTTTTGTAAGTGTTTCATGAAATGCGTATAAATAATCAATAAGTATTTTAATTTTTCTTTCCATGTCTTGTTTCCTTTTTTGTAAAGGGGGAATATCCCCCCCAATTAATCTATGCGACTTGTAGTTCCTCAAATTTTTGAGTTTTGTTTTGATAAATCGTTTCATATAATGCCTTAATATTATCAATCGGGATTTTATGGCAACCGATTTGAACATAATCTTCTCTAATTTCAATAACTGTGTAACAATCTACTTTGTAACCGTGTTCAACTTTGTTGTGTTTCCAAAGTTTTAAGCCTGTTTTCACAATATCCATAGACATTCTTATGTGTTTTGATGTTTTAACTGTGTTTTCGTTTTCAATCCATACAAAACTCAAATCATTATGAGGATTTAAAGCTTTTTTGACCCTATTCTGCATTAATTTTGATTTGTGATAATCTGTAATTTTAATTGTTGAATTATCGCTATCATAAACAAATTGAATTAAATCTAAGTAACCGTAATTATCCAGTAATTCTTGCAATTCTTGTTTTGCTTTAATTTCTTCTTGTCTTGCTTTTTCTTTTAATTCTGCTTTGAGCTTTTTAACCTCTTTACTATTGCTTAATAGTTCAAATGTTGATTTGTATTGCTCAAGTATGTATTTGTCTATGCTTTGAATATTGTCATTGATGTATAGTAATTGATTGTAACTTTGAATAAATCCTTCTCGATTGGCTTTTAAAGATAATTTTGAACTTAAATATTCCTCTAGGTTCTTTATTATTCTATTAATACAAGCCTCGAGTGAAAAATAATGATTTCCATATTCCATTGGAACTCTTAAATAAGAAAATGGGCATGAACTGATTAAATTACCTATGTGCCTCCCTGTAGTAGAACTCATGGAATTTTCACTAACAAGCAAAATATTATTGCCAAATTTGCTTTGAACTACTGCCCCGATTACCGTGTAGTAGCTGTAAAATAGGTTTTGATTGTAGCTAACATTGTTAAATGTTTTACATGAATTAAAATCACTATAAAAAAATTCATGTGCAATGTCGATGTTTTTCATAAGCTTTGTTCCTTTTGTTTATATATCACTCTTTCATGATGTATCACCATTCCATGAATTGCAAGTTGTCAAGGCGAGTATCGACACAAATATTTACAAAAGCGTGATATATTACAAAATGGTGTTATAATAAAAATGAGGTGATAACATGACAGACATATACAACGCAACGGAAGAACAAAAAGAACAAGCTAGAAAGCTTATAAAAGACTTTTTGCAAGAACAGAATACATCTATATACAAACTTGCAAAAATGTTAAATGAGGCTTATGGTCGTTCGGCTTCTGTTTCAAATTTATTAAACAAGTTAGCAAGGTCATCTTTTAAACTAACCGAACTTATGGATATTGCCGACTTGTTTGGATATGAAATAAAATTTATCAAAAAAGAGCCGATAGAAGGGTCAAAAGATAAGCAACAGTAAATTAATTTAGCACCCATACATCGGTTGTTATAATCGAGAAATATTATGCACCAAGATGTTGATTTGGCTGCATAAAAAATTAGTTGGCTACAATATGTAGTCAACTTAAAAAACACCCCTAAAAAGTTCATACCAGGCACAGAATAAATCTGTCCTGGTATCTTTCTATTTGTAGTATAATATATTTGTTGTTAAATTTCAAGTGCTATAAAGGTAAAATGATACAATATTTATTAAAAAATTTACATCTTAAAGATTCTAGAATCGCAAATATTGAGGCTTTTGCAGAAAAAGCTCGTCTTGAACCTTATGTAAAAATTCTTGATAAAACTCCAGATATTATTGAACATCTTAAAAAGATTTATCCAAACAGGATTAAAGATAATTGGGATTGTATAGTTGAATTATACAGATACAACATTAAGCTATCCAAAGCAATTTACCCTTATCTTGCAATATTAGAAAATATTATAAAGGGGAAATTATCAGAATATTTAAAGTTAAAGCATGGTGAAGATTTTTGGTTTGACAATAAACTATTTTTTAACTTATTAGGGTTTGATGATTTTGATATAGGTATTGTAAATAAATACTTTAACCATAAGATTAATAAAGTTGTACGTGAAGAAATAATTTCGTTATATCAAAGTTACGACAGCCAGATATCTAAAAAGGCTATTCGTAATAAATTGGAAAAGATTAAGAAAGCGATTTCTATACTATCAGATTCAAGTGAATATAGATTTAAAAATACAAATTGCAGTTTTGTTGGTTTTGTTGAATCTAAACCCACACTTAACTACTGGATAACTTTACTTGAAATAACAGGGTTATACCAAAATAAGGATAATCTTGATGAACTGGAACTAAAAGCAATATTTCCAAATATTAAAATTGAAGATGTGAGAACGCTCAAAACTATAGCACAAAAGTTAGATGATATAAGATTATTGAGGAACGCTATATCACATTACAATCGGATTATATGTACTAATATCACTAAAGATAAGGATTTATGGGATATTTATACAAACATCAATGAATTATTTATACTACTAGGCTGTAATGATGTAAATTATGTCATAGGCGATATCGCTTGTTGCAATAACGGTAATTTTGAAACTTTATATCATAAGTTTGATTTCTTGCATGAATTATACAAAGATAAAAGAGGTTAATTTATCCATTTAACAATGGTATTCCCTTTATAGCCCTTTTCCCACACATACCATGCGTATGCAATGGCTTTTGTTGTGTACTTTTCAAAATTACCAAATTTTGCACAATTAATACGTGAACTTGAAACATAGATAGTTTTAGGCGGCTGTTTATCAAAAAGTTTTCTTCTTGCTTTTGATTCAAGGAAAAGGACTTTTAAGAACATACAAACCTTGCGACCTTCATCAACCCTTGCTAGGGCATTTTCAACAAATTCTTGAGCATGTGTATACGGTGGATTTGTTATAATATCGCCGTAGTGATAAGGATTTGTGTTGATTAAAAAATCTTCTTGTGTTCCATAACCACGATTAACTAAATCGGTTGCTTTGCCTAACTTTCCTGCTTCATCAAAAACACGAGCTAAATGCCCTTCACCACAAGCACATTCCCAGATATTATTTAATTCTGGCTCGACCTCTAATAATAAATGTCCTGCAATCGGTTCAGTTGCGTAATAGTCGTTTTCTTCTCTAATGCCTTTGCCGTGATTAGTTGCCCCCAAGTTGATAAATGTTGATTCTTTCATGTATGCCTCCAGTTTGGATTTTCATAAGAGAATTTATAAAAATGACGCAAGAATAGATAGCAAGTTTTTATGTTAAAATGGTTCTATGGCTAAAACAAATCAATCTAAAAGACAACCATTAAGTAAAAAAATTCGTTTTGAAGTATTTAAAAGGGATAAATTTACATGTGCTTATTGTGGAAGAAAAGCCCCAGATGTAATATTAGAGGTTGACCATATAATACCCGTTGCTAAAGGTGGTGATAATAATATTACAAATCTTATTACAAGCTGTATTGATTGCAATCGAGGAAAACGCGATATTCCTTTACAAGTCAATGAAACATTAGAAAAACAACGTTTGCAAATGGAATTGTTGCAAGATAAAAGAGAACAACTTGAAATGTTATTTGAGTGGAAAAAATCTCTTGATGAACTTGATGAATATGAATCAGATTTATTTATAAACTACATAGAAGACAAGATAGAACCTTACACATTAACAAAACAATTTAGAACTAAAATTTTGCAATTATTCAAGAAGTATAAACATGAAGAAATATTTGATGCTATAACAATTTCTGCAAATAAGTATTTGAAATATGATTGTGATAATAAGCTCATTCAAGAAAGTGCAAACGAATTTTTGAATAAGATTGGAGGGATATTAGTTAATAAGAATTTACCTCCAATAAAACAAAAATTAGCTTATATTAAAGGGATTTGTAGAAATAGATTTCATTATTTCAATGAACAACAGGGTTCAATAATTCTTAATAAATATGTTGAAGCATTGAAACAACAAGGATGGTCAGAAACTAGGATATTAGATGATATAGAGCAAGAAGTAACTAGAATTTCTAAGGAATCAAAAAACTGGACAGAATGGCGAGATATACTTGAAAGTTGGATATCTCAAATACATGCTTGGAATAAAGATGAAATTAAAGATGAGCCAAGCAATGAAGAATTACAAGCTATGGTAAAGAATTCTTTTGATGAATTGTGTTTTTACTTTGAATTTATTATATATGTTGCTCGTATATATGGAGAAAATGATAAGAATAGGATTCTTAAAACGGCTATTGAATCTATCATTAGGTACAATGAATTACAATATGAAAAACTATGCAAAAATGAGAATTTGCAAGCATTAAAACCAAATTATTATGTATTTAAAGAAATCGGACTTTTGAATTTTATTCAAAATATAGATACTAAGTTAAAATATGTCTTTAGCAATGTGGTTGATATATATACTGAAAAAGTTTTTAATGAAGAATTATATTATCCAAATAGAAACTTTAATGGTATTGAGAGTTTTGTTATCTTTCAACAAGGATTAGAAGAAAAGTTATGTGATATGTTTAATGATATGCAATAAAACTACATATCCTATCCAAAGAATTAACAGATTTATTAAATACTTTTGATAATAAAAAATACGCAAGAATTGATTATGACCGTTCATTTTATTCAGTTCCTATTTTGAGTTACCATATTCTGCCCGATAAAATTACTACTTCTGCATAGAGAATATTAAACTTGCTTATCTGAATAGATTTAAGAATAATAAGGTACTTCCATTGATGGGATAATCTCATCTTGAAGATTTTGTTTTTTTTGTTTTTCATTATATGTAATGGCAAAAATTAAATACATTATTGCAGTTCTTGTATATCTAAAAACTTCTAGTGTTGCTGTTTCTAATTGTTCTTTAGATAACACAAAAGCATAATCATGACTTCCAAGCCATATTGAATTTTTGTAATCAGCAATTCTTACCCAATTATGTTCAAGATTATTTCTTAATTTTCTCAAGATATTTGCATCTGGGTTTGGGATTTGCCAATTTTTAATATTTGAAATATCTGTTAAATCACATGACAACCAAAACAATCCATCTATAAAAGGATTATGAATGTTTTGGAAATGCGTTTGTATCCATGTTGGTTTAAATTCAGTTTTACTTTTACTTTCTATCTCAAAATATTTTTTCAGAAGTAAAATGATGCTATCTAAAATTCCAAAACACAATTTATATGCCGTTTTTACCATTTCTATATTAGTAGAAAAATCATTGTAATCTAAACAGCTTGTCAAAAATAAACCTTCTTCAAGCCATTCTGGATACTGCTTAAATAATCCACAATAAGCTATATATCTTGCTTTACAAAATCTATTTTTTATATCTGAAAAGGCTACACTTAAAAATGGTCCTTCGCCAATTTTTACGATATAGTTAGGAAATTCTAAGGTATCTTGAGCAGATATTAATTCTTTTGTTATATCATTTAATGGGTTAAGAAATAAATTATTTTCTGCACTCCAAGTTCTATAAAGTTTTTCTTCTTTGGTCTTATATTTAATTTGTTTAGCCATTTCTTCAAAGGATATTACTGTTTCTTCAATATTTTTACCCCAATTTAATAAAGCATTTACCCAAACAGAATTAGAGATTTCAGATTTTATACCTTCATGAAAAATATTATTTTTATTCTCTGTTAACGATTTAACCAATTTATATGCTTCATAAGCATAATAACCAGCTTCTTTCTTATCATTCAAATAATCTTTTAGTTCCATAAGAGTTTTAGCTTTGTTAAAAGGTGCAACAAATATAGAATCAGAGTAAATCACATTATCATAATTAAATGTCCAGAAGTAATTAGCTTCAATATCTCGACAAAAACCATGATAGAGGTTCGCAAGATTTGTTTGTATTTCAAAACACATATTATTATTGCCATTTTGTATATATTCATTGAAAGCTCTTCTTATATAATTCAAAGATTGAACCGCATTTGTAGGGAATTTTTCATTTCTCCAAAGCTTTACATCTTCATTATAAATAGCTGCTCTCGTAGAATATAAGTTTGAAATACAATACCATACTTGAGTTAATAGAGGATTTCTATCTAATCTAGACTCTAATTCTTTGAGCTTTTCAATTAACACATCAATTCCCTCAATATTTTTAGTGGAAATTGCATAGTCACATTCTCTAGGGAAATTTTTAAGAAAATCTGTATCCATAGCCTTTATTGTATCATAAGATTATTATGATATTCTTCATGTTAATATAATAAGAAACAGGATACTTAATGGGTGGTAAATGGTAATTAGAACAGCAGGAATGCGTGAACCTAAAACAAATTATAAACAGTCAAAGTATTGTATTGCATATTTGGATATACTTGGCGGAAAAAATTTAATCTGCAAAGATTCTGATAATACTTTTTTAAACCATCTAAATATGTTTTTTGAAGATGCCATTTGTGAAGCAGAAACGGCAAATATCTTTGATAATAAGGATATTATTGTTAAATTCTTTTCAGACAATATTTTATTGGCAATTAAACTTAACAATAGTGATACAAATAGAACAAACAAACTTACAAAATTACTAAATATAGTAGGAAATATCCAAATTGAAATCTTAGAATATGGTTACTTAATGCGTGGAGCAATCGTTGAGGGAGAATTTTATCACAATAATAAATTTGTATATGGAAAAGCATTAGTTGAGGCTGTAAATATTGAAGAAAACATTGCAATTTATCCTAGAATTATTATACAAAAACAAATACAAGAAGTAACACCTCATTATTGTTATCAAGATGCTGATGGTGAGTATTATCTAAATAGTTTTCTTTATTGCTCAGGGTTGTCTTATGTGAGATTTAAAAATAGTTTATTGGATATGTTAAAGAAATATGCTAATAATCAAAAGATAATGCAGAAAATAATTTGGGCAATTACCTATTACAATAAGTATTATAGTAATCCGTATTCTTTTAATACGGTTGGTGTTCAATTAATTACAGAAAAAGAAATTAATGACATAATTAGTAAGACTTCTGCTAAATGTTATACAAACTTATGAAAACATTTCCTACCAAGGTATGATGAAAGAATTTTATGCATTTGGTTATCATAATACTTGATTTCGATTATTAGTTATGATACATTTAGCTTGTCAATTTCATTATGTAATTATTATGTAATTGACGTTAGAACTTTTAAAAATTCATAGACGTAATTAAACGAATTGGAAACCTGAAAAAAGGCGTCCTAATTACGTTTAAAGACGGTTAAAGATATAGGATGACAGAGCTGTGAACTCGCTTGGGACGAGGGGGTCGCACGTTCGAATCGTGTCATCCCGACCATTTAAAAAAGAAGCTCCAGGGCTTCTTTTTTTATGTGTTAATCATGCGGTACCGGTCCGTGAAGGCGTTTATACAGGTTCATTATATATTCATCATACTTTTTACCCTTAATTAGTCCCTTAAAGACCTCTGCTACAAATTCACGGCCGTCATCCTTTTTTACAGCATATTCAGAAACATCTTCTTTAATTTTTTCCAGATTTGCAGTTTTCCAGATTTCTCTGCACTCTTTGAGCGGCGGTATATTCTGAAAATGGAGCCAGTGCCCGATTTCATGAAAAAGAGCATCGAATCTTTCTTCAAGCGGTTTTTTTATATTTGCCTTGGAAATAAAAAGGTATAATTTATCAAAAACTTTTATACAGCTGGATTGTTTTATAAACTTTGGCCGAAATGCGATTTTAGAGGGCAGACTGTCAACTTTTCCGGACAGGAGTTTTAGTCCTTCTTCCTGATAACGCTTAGTTTCGGCATTATTTCTATTAATGTACAGAAGCGAATTATATAAACATTTATACTTCAAAGCAGTTATTCTTGATGAAATTCTCATATTTTGTAAATCTTTTTGTCATCTTTGTTTAAATCCTGTTTTGCTTCTTTAGAGCAGCATTCAAGGTTTTTCATTAGTATTCCAGAAATAAAAGGTACGACATTACTGATTTGTACGGGTTTTCCACTTTCCGTAAGCATTATACTATCGTTATCTTCCCATAGAGTTTTTAAATCGGCGTCAAAAAACGGAGAGTCTGCATTTCCTTTTCCTGCAAAGTAATTTCCGTCTTTTTTGCTGAAAATAACTTCATCTCCAATATGAATTGCGCTTTCTTTCTTGTTATGTGCAAAGCCGAGCGGAATAACTTTTATTTTGTCCCTGACTTCTAGAACTTTTTTGATTATTGCGGAAACTCCCGGCTGGAATTTGTATTTCATAGGCAGGAATGTCAAGGCAGCCAGAGCACCTTCAGGAAAAATAAACAGGTTTGTTTTTCCGTCGATAATTTGTTTTGCTAAATTTTTAATTACCGAAGCATTCTTGAACTGCTTATCCTTGTCCGCTAAACCTGCGTAGACCGGTACAACCCCCATCCACTCAAGTTCTTTTCCGCCGTCTTTAGCTTTTTTAAGAACTCCTGTGTTAGCTAAAATTTTACTTCTTGGACAGGTTTCAGCTTTAGAGTGGTAAATATATTCCCTGTAAAGCAGGGTATTAAAGAATTTTGCTGCATTAATATCTCTGCCCTGAGTTGTGGTGTGGTTCATTATGAAAATGTATGGTTCGTCAGATTGAACAATTTTTTGCAGCCTGCCAGTTTCAACATTAATTTCAACAACTTCTTTGCACCAATTTTTTACGCGGTTATAAATATATTTGATATAATCAGCAGAATTGACGTCAAGCTTTTTATAAGCAGACGCAGCATTATTAGAGAGGAGGGCAGAACCTTTAAAGCTCTGCCCCCTGTAATAATTGTTATTATTAATTCCTGAAATCGGTAATATCATCTCTAGCAATCGCAATCATCACCGCAGCAGATAGAATCACAAGGATTCCAGCCTTCGTCGTTACCTTTGATAACTTCATCTTCAACAGCTTTATCAGGTTTTGAAAGACCTTTTACAAAAGTATCAGCAGCCAGACCTGCTCCAGCAGCAGTCATAAGACCAGCAGCAGCTTTTTTTACAAATTGTTGTTTGTTACCGAATGTTGTTACACCAATAGCATTGATTTTCATTGTTTTTCTTTTCCTTTCTTCCATTTAGGATGGTAATTTTATACTTTTCCTCACTTTAATAATTTTAGATAATACTGCAGAAAAAAATAGCGGGATTATGATTATACGTTTAGCGTTAATGCAGGTTTTTCTGCAAATTTGGCCGGCATATTTGGGCAGAGGAGTATTTTCAGCTGTCCTGTTTTCAAATTGAATTTTTGCACCAAAATTAGTATTTGTTATGCCATGTATATTCATATCTTAAGTATGATTTTAGCATAGGTTTTGCGAACTTCAAGAAAAGTATATACGATTTTTATAAAAATTTACATTAAATATAGGAGTTTATTTTTTATTATTTACGCGTTTATCAAAAATTTTCTGTGCAGCGAGCGTGCCACCGAATAGTGAGAAAAAAATCACCGGTATTCTGTAGGCTGATTTTAAATTTTTAGTTAGTGCACTGGATACTGATAAGAATAGAAGTGGGACAAGTGTATCATTTACAAGGTAACCGGTTGTGTGTTTAAGTCTTTTGTCAAACTCTCTATCTTTTGCGATTTCTATGGCATCGGCTCCTATCATTCCAGCAGAGAGAAACCGCATCTTTGGCATATCTGTCACACTGGTGTAGAAAATATCTCTTGTATTTTCATCTGTGAATTTAGCGATATTACTGTCTATGTAGATTGCGAATTTATTTTTTTCAGGATTTTTTCTATTGTATTTAGGCTGTTGAAAATCTGTTTTTGATAATAGATAATCTGCTCCGAGTGCACCCAATATACCTGCAGCTGTTGACATAAACCCTGCTGTGAGTTCTTTAATTATTTCAGTAGTGTAGCTTATTGAGCTTTTAACTCCTCTGTGAATACTTGAATCGTTAATTTTTTTTGATATTTCCGTGACAGCATTATTATAAATTTTTGATTTCCCAATTTTGTTGGAAATTCCGTGGTTTGCAAGCATTCCCAGTGCTGCACCTGAAAGCACTACACAATCTTTGATGAGAAATCTGTCTTTGTATTTAGGGCTCGCATTTTTATAATCCTTGTATGTTTTGTAACATCCGCTTGTAATGAAAAGGGATGTGGAGAGTACTGATGAAGAAAGCAGCTTGTCAACAAGGATATTTGTTTTCATATATTAATAAAAGCATGAAAAAAAAAATTTTTTCATGCTTTTATTTTGACTTTGTTTATTGACGTAATCGTTCGTTAACTTTTTCAATTCCATTAGCCATATTTTTATTAAAATTTTTCAAAGTAGTATCAACAAGTTTTTTTACATCTATACGTGCTTTTCCTTTACTTGATAAACCTCTGGCGCCTCTGCCTGTAATCATACCATCAGAGTTAAGAGCTTGTGTTACCGCGTCGCTGTACGCAGAGTTAAAAATATCTGAAAATTCGTCAGTATAAATAATTCCTTGTGACTTTAACTGAGATTCGACGATTTTATTTAGTTGAGGTTTTAGAGAACCATTGAGTAGTTGACAGGCCTTTTCGTATGCTTTCTCTTTTGAGCCACTCCAACCTTTGCCGCGTTCATATATTTCTCCTGTACCATAACCATTTATGGAAGAATAATTGATTTCATTACTATCAATTTTAATTTCAATTTCAATAGTAATACTACCGCCGCCGCCAGAACCATTGGAATCATCCTTGGAATTGCTGTCTTCTGAGTTGTCTGAAGAATTTGTATCATTGTTAACAGCCGGCAAATCAGGCATATCTACAGGGTTATTTGAAACTGTACCATCCTGATAAACATATATTTTGTACCTGTC
Organism: Candidatus Gastranaerophilales bacterium; assembly: GCA_900552525.1. Classification (GTDB taxonomy): domain Bacteria; phylum Cyanobacteriota; class Vampirovibrionia; order Gastranaerophilales; family Gastranaerophilaceae; genus CAG-196. Next base: position 29,290 of record UNSK01000004.1, read on the forward strand.
ATAACCCTCTTTATTTGGCTTTTTCGCACCATTTGTGTCTATCTGAATTATACCGGGTGTTTTTAAATCTTTGAACTCTGTAACAGGTAGAACCCAAACAACTCCGTCGTTTGTTGTAAGCGTAGCTTTCCCATCAAGACTGGCATTAGCACTGCAGCTTACTGAAGAAACTACATTTAATTTGGCGGCAAAAAGTCCACAAAACTTTGTTGGACCCTCATATTTTTTGCCTTCATAAATAACCCATTCAGTATTGCCAAAAAACTGAGGAGCATTCTTGCTGTCAACTTCCGGATACAGATCCTCATCATGTACCATAGAAGGAACTAGACGCGTAGTAAGGTTGTATGCCTTTTTAAACATACGTGCTTCTCTATCCGGTATAATCTTTTTTAGTACCTGTAAACACAGTACTGCAATTACAATTACACAAGCTACAACAATAAGAACTTCTGCAAGAGAAAATCCTTTTGCCTGTGTGTTTGTCTGTACGATAAATGGTGTGTTTCCGCTCATGCTATCCTTTCCTTTCTTAACATAACATTTCTATTAAAATGTTATGTTATCAGGCAGGATAAGACATACACACAGAATAATAATGCTGTAAAAATTCAATACAAAGTAATAAGCGTAGAATATAATAGCAATTTAAAATATATATAACATTCTAATAGAAATGTTATATATTATGACTAATATAATTATAACGTATTTTTTACACAATGCAATATATGGATTATAATAGCAATATGAAAAAAATTTTTTTGCACATGATTTTAATTTTACTTGCTCTTTCAATGATAGTGCCCTTTTTATTAATGTTTTTGATTTCACTCAGCAGCAATGAGAATATTTTTACAGAATACAAATCCATTAATTTATCTTTTGCGGCATACAGAAATGTTTTTGCTTCAATTCCTCTTGTAAAATATTTTTTAAACAGCCTTATTGTTGCTTTTATTACTACTCTGGGGCAGGTTATTGTTTCTGCATTTGCCGGTTATGGCTTTGCAAGACTAGATTTTAAAGGCAGAGATGCCCTATTTTTTATTATCATTCTTACAATGATGGTTCCGCCACAGGTTAATATTGTTCCGCTTTTTTACATTATGAGTAAACTTGGATGGATAAATACTTATCAGGCACTGATTGTACCGGGAATTTTCGGCGGATTTGGTGTATTCATGATGAGGCAGTATTTTCAGAGTTTCTCAAAAGACCTGGAAGATGCTTCTAAGCTTGACGGATGTAATGTTTTTCAAACTTTTTACAAAATAGCTCTTCCCTCTGCTCTTCCCGCAATTGCAACTCTTGGGATTTTTACTTTTGTGACTACATGGAATAGTTTTATGTGGCCTTTAATTGTAACAAATACGGAGAGTATGCGCACTCTTGCTGTAGGGCTTACTATTTTTAAAAGCTCGTTTAGAGAAATTACAATGTGGGGTGAGCTTATGGCTTGCTCTTGCATATGTTCAATCCCTGTGATTGCAATTTTTATACTCGGTAAAAAATATTTGATAAATAACCCTATGGCAGGGGCAGTTAAGGAATAAGTGTGTTCCCTCTACCTGCGGGAGAGAGGAAGGTGGAAATTAATCTATCCCTCGACAGATGCAAGTAATGCATTGACTTCTGCAATCAAATCTTCATTTTTTGTCTTTACTGCATTTACGAGCGCCTTTTTAAGCAGTGATTTTGCTTTGTTTGGGCTGTTAAAACTAATCATAAGTTCTGCTGCTGCTTTGTAGTTTTGCGCAATTTCTTCAGGAGAATTAGAAAGTTCATAGTTTTTAACAGCTTCTGCGTAGTATTTTAAAGCTTTGTCCTTTTTCTTGAATTGTACGCAGGCATCTGCAGTGTTGCTTAAAACATAACCTTTCATTGAATTGTCTGTTGTCTGTTCAATGAGTTTTCTTGCAACATCATAATAATCAAAAGCATTTTCATCATACTTATCAGTAAAGATATTTGCCATTCTTGTAAGTGAATCAGATTGCCCGATTAAGTCATCAGATTTACCGGCATAAGAAATTGAAGTCATATAGTGGTTTAATGCCGGTCCAACTTCATTAACGTCATCATAAATCTGAGCCATCGAAAAATGTGCTCTTGATTTAACATTAACATCTGTAGTGTACTGCAAGGATTTATTGTAGCTGTTAAGTGCCTGAACGAAGTGGTCATTGTCATCATAGATTTTGCCTATTTCCAGACAAATTCTTGATTGAGTTTCGTTGTCATTAAGTTCGCTTGCTCTTGCAAAAGCTTCTTTAAACATCTGCATTGCTCTTTGCGGGTTGTTTGAGAATGCCTGTTTTTTGGCTTCTACAAATAGAGATTTTAATTTAGTGTCCTGTGGAATGATGGTTATATTCGGTTTTTTAGATATTGTTTGTTTGGCCTGGATAAATTCTTCTTCAAGATTAAGTTCTTCAGGTTCAATTTCGATAATTTCTTCATGAGCTTCCTGAACAACAGGTTCCGGTTCCGGAGCAGGTGCTTGTTCAGTCTGCTGCTGCGGTGCAGGTTTCTTTTCCTCTCTGTTTTCAGGAAATTTTACAAGGAAGTTCGGGTTAACTTCTGCTTCGTCATAGCTATAGTTAATTCTCTGTAAAAATAGTGCATCCAGCCAGTTTTGAACAACTTTTGAATCTTTGTTCAAGGTTTCTGAAATATATTTATCCAGCATTGAGGCTGCAATTTTCAAGTTGCTTTGGATAAGGTTAACCTGCGGATGCGGTTCTCTAACCTGCTGTTCAACAATTTGCAGATAATGATTAACCTGCTCTTCGATATCTGCTGGTGTTGCAATTGCCTTAATTGTATTACGAAAATCTTTTATTATCTGTGCAATATTAACTTTATTACTTCTTTGCGGCTGCTGCGGCTGAACCGGTGTTTGTCCTATTGGCTGATATCCTGCCTGTGCAGCTTGATATTGCATAGGGTTTACCTGATGCTGGTCATATCTTATAGGCGGGGTATTGACTTTGTAACTCTGTCTTTGTGGGTATGCTGAAGGATATGCATTTGCAGCAGGAGAATATATTGCTTGACGCGGCGGTGTTTGACTCTGTTGAATATCCTGAGCCCGTCCACGTGCAATGGTCTGCTGCTGTTGACGTTGCTGCTGCTGGTCTTGCGCGTTTCCGTTATGACCGTCCTTGTCTGCACCGTCACTGCCTGCATTATAATTGCCTGCTTCCCTCTGAGGATAAGGGCGAGGGCGTACTGTATTCATTGTGTTAAACAATATAAACCGTCCTTCCTTTAATGATATCGGATATTATCTGACGTTCTTTACCGTTTTAAAAAAATATCGTACAAACGTACGATATTTTTTTAATGAATACTTTGGTTTTGTCAAATTTCGTAGTTTTACTATTTATTATATGCTCTTAAATTTAACTAAATCTTGTTTTCTCATCCTGATATTTTCAGGGGTGATTTCAACAAGTTCATCATCTCCGATGTATTCAAGGCAATCCTCAAGCGATAATTCCTTATGTGCCTGAAGAGTTACCATGACATCAGCAGTTGCACTCCGCATATTTGTCAGTTTCTTTGTCTTGCAAATGTTTACAACAATGTCCTGAGGCCTGTTGCCTTCGCCTATTATCATTCCTCTATAAACCTTTGTCTTAGGAGTTACAAAGAACACACCTCTGTCCTCAAATTGCGCAAGAGCATAAGGAATAGCTTCTCCCTGTTCGTGGGCAAGTATAGAACCGCTTCGTTGTTTAGGAATATCGCCGGCAAACGGTTTGTATTCATCAAAAGTATGGTACATAATACCTTCGCCGCGTGTCATACGAATAAATTCGCTTCTAAATCCTATTAAACCTCTTGCCGGAATAGAAAATTTCATGCTGGTTCGGTTTCCGTTATTACTCATTTCAAGCATTGTTGCTTTTCTGCCTGAAAGTCTGTCAATACAAGAACCAGCATATTCTTCCGGAACGTCTACAAGAAGATTTTCAAAAGGTTCTTGCAGATTTTCACCTTCGCCCTTGTAGATTACTTCAGGTTTAGAAACCTGAAATTCGTAACCTTCACGACGCATTGTTTCGATTAAAATTCCGAGGTGAAGTTCTCCTCTTCCGCTTACTTTAAAGCAGTCGGTTGAGTCGGTATCTTCGACTCTCAAACTAACATTCTTTTCAAGCTCATCATAAAGTCGTTTTCTAAGCTGTCTGGAAGTTACAAATTTCCCTTCCTGACCTGCAAAAGGACTGTCGTTAACAGAAAAATTCATCTGCAATGTCGGCTCATCAACATGAATAAGCGGCAGCGGATTAATGTTGTTAGGGTCACAGAGAGTTTCACCGATATGAATATCAGAAAAACCTGCAATACCTACAATGTCACCGGCTTCAGATTCATTAATTTCCACTCTTCCAAGGTCTTTAAAACCGAATAGTTTTGTAACTTTTCCTCGTTCAATTGAGCCGTCTGCTTTCACCCATGCAACCTGATCCTGCGAATGTATACGTCCGTTGACAACACGTCCGATAACAATTCTTCCTACATATTCGTTGTAGTCAAGAGTTGTTGCTCTGAACTGGAAAGGTTTGTCAGCATCGCCGGAAGGGGCTTGAATATTTTCAATGATACAGTCAAGAAGCGGAACCATATCTTTCTTTTCATCATCAAGGTGTTTAATAGCATAACCGTTTAAGCTGCTTGAATAAATGTAGGGAAAGTCAATCAAATCTTCTCTGTCAGTGAGTTCTGTAAACAGGTCGAATACTTTATCAAGAGTACCGTCAGGGTCGGCCGCCGGCTTATCAATTTTGTTTATAACAACAATGATTTTAATTCCTAGCTCAAGAGCTTTAGATAGTACAAATCTTGTTTGAGGCATCGGGCCTTCTGCTGCGTCAACAATCAAGAGAGCGCCGTCAACCATACCTAAAACACGTTCAACTTCTCCGCCAAAATCCGCGTGTCCCGGTGTGTCTACAACGTTAATCTTTGTTCCCTTGTAATCAATCGAAATGTTTTTGGAAAGAATAGTAATTCCTCTTTCTCTTTCCAAATCGTTGCTGTCAAGAACTCTTTCCTGAACCTGCTGATTCTCTCTGAAAGCACCGCCTTGCTTAAGCATACAGTCAACCAGAGTTGTTTTACCATGGTCAACGTGCGCAATTATTGCGATATTTCGTATATTTTTGTTAGTCATATTTCCATTCCCTATTGTTAGTTTCGTCTAGTGTTGTTTTTACACTTATATTGTAAACAATCAAGAGGTAAATACAAGAGGGGGCAAATATTTACACCCGTGCGCGGCACCCATGCCAACATCGTTACAAAACTTAACTTCTGAAAAAATCCATGCAAACATGCAAAGCACATGGGTTTTCATGATTTAAATCGCTGTAAACATGTATTTGTGCGAGTTTAGCATGAGCCGGAAACTGCAAGAGGTAATAAATTCAGGACTTTGCAAGTCCTTTAAGAAATCGTTACAATTGCCTGTATGTGGGTTGTAAATAACCTCTTAACCTATATAATAGAAATATGTTAAGGAGTTTTGGGGATTTCCTTAATAATCAATTAGTTAAATCACAAACAAAATAAAAATAAACTTTGGGAGGAATAAGTGTTTAAGAGTCGTGATATGGGAAGAGCTATTGCCGTAAAGAGATGGACTCCAACGGCATTGGAATGTTACAAGCGCGGATGTGTATGTGAAGGCTGCTTTTATAGTGACTTTTTCAGTGCAACTGCACAAAAGTGCCAGATGAAAGCTGCTGTTTTAGAGCTTGTAAGAACCATTGGCGCTCCAAATGTTGAACTGCCTCAAATTATTGAAGGATAAGGAACATAGCACACTGAGCTTGAAAAGAACTGAATAATGTTGTACAATAAAAAGGTAGTACATTAGGAGGTGTAAATGCATATACACGTAAATGGTAAGAACATTGAGATTACAGATGCTATCAAAGCTTATGTAAAAGAGAAAATCGGAAAAGTGGCTAACCACTATGACCAGATTACAGGCATTGATGTAGTTCTTTCTGTAATCAAAAATCCGGCAGCAACAGGCAAACATGTGGCAGAAGTGTCATGCAAAATGAATACAGGTGTTGTTCATTGTGAGGAAGCTGCTGAATCTATGTATGCAAGCATCGATTTGTTGGCTGATAAGTTATCAAGACAGGTAAAGAAATTCAAAGACAAAGCTTTATCTTCAGACAAGGCCTCTATCAGAAATGCTGAAGCAGAAGAAAAAGTTGAAGAGGCTGTAGAAAGCTAGTTCGTACAAAAAACAGAAAATGATTAATAATCAAAAAGTTATAGTAATAATGCCTGCATATAATGCAGAGAAAACTTTAGAAAAAACTTATAATGAGATTTATCAAAATTTCGTCGACGAGATTATCCTTGTCGACGATTTCTCTTCTGACAATACAAAAGAGATTGCTAAGGACTTAAATATAACAACGATTGTTCATGAACAGAACAAAGGTTACGGAGGAAACCAGAAATCCTGTTACCGTGCTGCATTAAAGGCCGGTGCTGATATTGTTATTATGCTGCATCCTGATTACCAGTACACACCTAAGCTTATTCCTGCAATTGCTTCTATGATGGCATTTGGAGAATATGATGCTGTAATTGCATCAAGAATGCTCGGAAATTCTGCTTTGAAAGGCGGAATGCCTGTTTACAAATTTGTATCTAACAGGTTTTTAACAGAGTTTGAAAATTTTGTAATCGGGGAAAAACTATCAGAGTATCACACAGGGTTTAGAGGATTTACAAAAAATATTCTTGAAAATTTACCTCTTGAAGATTGCAGTGATGATTTTATTTTTGACAACGAAATGTTAGCCTTGATTTTGTATAATGGTTATAAAATCGGAGAGATTTCCTGTCCTACCAAGTATTTTGCCGAGGCTTCATCTATAAATTTTGCGCGTTCTTGTAAATATGGACTGGAAGTTTTGGGAGTAAGTTTGAAATACCGTCTTGCAAAGATGGGATTCAAAATAAGCCTGTTTAGTAAAAAGGGCAGGGTTTTAGATACTGGAAAAGAGCTTAATTATTATAACAAGAGGGAAGTATGAAAATAGTTTTAGCGACATCAAATAAGCATAAGGTGCAGGAAATTAATGACATTGTAGCCGGGCTGGGTATTGAGTTTATTCTTCCGCCGGAGGGCTTTGACCCAGTAGAGAATGGAGAAACTTTTGAGGCGAACTCCAGGATAAAGGCACTTGCTGCGTGGGAAATTTCAAAAAACTGGTCGCTGGCGGATGATTCCGGTTTGTGTATTAAAGCTCTTGGCGGAAAACCGGGAATTCATTCTGCAAGATATGCAGAAACTCCGCAAAAACGAATTGAGCGCGTTTTAAATGAAATGCAAGGTATTAAGGAAAGAGATGCAGAATTTGTATGTGCAATGACGCTTGTGAACCCTGAGGGGAAAGTTGTTTTTTCCTGCAAGGGGATATGTGAGGGTTCGATTACAGAGAAGCCTGCCGGTGTTAATGGTTTTGGCTATGATCCAATTTTTCTTGTGAAGGGTGATAAGAGAACTATGGCTGAGTTAAGCGAGGAAGAAAAAAATCAGATTTCGCACAGGTCAAGAGCACTGAACCAAATTGTGGATTATATGAAGCATAATTTGTAAAGATTTTGTAATAAAGTGTTATGAAATCACTAAATGTGGAATATATTATATATGGATATGTTTAAATCAGGTGTAAATAATACCCCTGAAACCCTTACGGCTGTAGGGGGGGGGGGCTAAATACCCTAATTTACAGGGCTTTTTAAGCGAGGTGTTAAAATGAAAATTAACACCAATTTATCAAGCTTAATCGTCCAATCCAACTTAAAAGCATCAACCAACGGATTAAATACAGCAATAGAGCGCATGTCAACTGGTTTTAAGATAAACCATGCGAAAGACAATGCTGCTAATTATTCAATAAATACAAAGCTCTCAAGTAAATTGTCGTCCTATAAAATCGCTCAGGATAATGTATATATGGGCTTAGATATGGTTATGACTGCAATGGATAGTCTTGATTTAATCTCCAGTCATCTATCACGAATGCGTGATTTAGCAGAGCAGGCTGCTAATGGAACTTATGGTGCAAGCTCTTTGCAATCCATTCAATCTGAAATAAATGCCCGTTCAGACGAGATTACTAGATTAGTTTCAAATACAGAGTTTAATAATGTGAAACTCTTTGATGGAGAACCAGAGCGCACCGGGGATTTTATTCAGGCTGTTAGGCCATTGACAGAGGACGAAGCAATTGCTCAGGGTTATACAATCATAACAACTGCAGATGAGCTTCAGGCAATGCAATATGACTTGAGTGGTAAATATATTCTTATGAATGATATAGATCTTTCTGGATATGAATGGACTCCAGTAGGCAATAATGATATGGGGCCATTTAAGGGCGTATTTAATGGTAACGGAAAAGTCGTAAAAAATCTTTCAATTAATAGACCTTCAGAAACAATGCAAGGATTTTTTGGCAATGCTTCAAATGCAATAATAAAGAATGTTGGACTAGAAAATGTTGATATCATCAGTAATGAATCTACGGCCGGTTTGCTCGCAGGTACTGGTAGTAACGCATCAATTACAAATTGTTATGTTACAGGGAAGCTAAAAGGATATGCATCTGTTAGTGGATTGGCTTCAGATTTACGTGGAACAGTGGAAGCCTGTTATACCAATGTTTCTATTTCTGTTTCAACAGGAGGTAACGGCGGTTTGATAGGAACGTTCAGGGGTGGCAGCATAAAGAATTCGTATTCAGAAGGAAATATGTATGGAATGCATTCTGGTATGTCTGGAGGTTTTATAGGAGAAATAAACAATGCAGTGGTTGAAAATTGTTACAGCTCAGTAACATCTTCTAGCTTTTATTATGGATTCGCATGTGAGGCTGATAGTGATTCAACAATATTGAATTCCTATGTTAATAACGAAAAAACTTCTAATACACGTCCTCCAGTAGGGTATAATAATTCTACTGGAACGGTAGCCGGGGTAAGTACAAAAGAGCTTAATGAAATGATAAGTAATGGTGTATTGCCAAAGATTGCAGATTCTTTGTTGACATATTCACCTACAGAGTTTCAAGTTGGAGTTGATTCTTCAGACAGTTCTCGTATTTCATTAAATATATCTTTTGCCTTGACCGTTCCAAAGATAAATTTGTCAACTTCTGATAATGCCCGTAAATCTTTAGAAAAAATAGACGAACTTATAAAACGTGTAAATACAAAGCAAACGGAGTATGGAGCAGCTTATAATAGGCTCGAGTCTGCACTTGAAACTATTGGTGTAAGTATTGATAATCTGACCTCAACACAATCAACCATTCGTGATTCTGATATTGCTGAGGAATCAAGCGCTTATATCAGAAATCAGATTTTACAGCAAGCCGCGGCCACCCTAATGTCTACAGCAAATCAAACACCTGCTATAGCGCTACAATTATTGTAAAAATTTATCCATGTGCAGACCACTAGTTTTCGATTATCAGGTTCATAAACTCTATGTCATCATAATCAACATATGCCGTCTGCATAAGATTTCTGCCTGTTTTGATAGTAATTTCATTCACTTGATTTTTCTTAATCAGATTTGAAGGCAGTTTAATTTTTTGACCATCCCCGTTAAGTTGTATTTCCGAAATCTTGTTACCGTTGAAATAAACCTCCGGCGGTGAAGCAAAAGCATTAGGAATTTTGTTCTGCCCCATAGAACGTGCCATTGCTGTATCAATACCAATAATAGAACCAATTACAAGATAAATCGGTTTTGAAAGATTAAGGTTTCTCAGCGTAAACCTTTTTGTGTAAAAAGGGCCGATTGCCTGCATTCTAAACTCGCCTGCGTTAGCAGATAAATCTGAGTAACTGTCATCACCCAAATGGTACATGTTGGCGTCAAGTGCCAAATCAGAAGCGTTAGATTTTTCTATACCAACAACAATAGGGGCATCAAAGGTTTTATCGTTAATTGTCATTGTAAAAGGCTTGTAGTTTTCTTTTTGAACCGACATGATGCTCGGGCCGTTAATTTGTGTATCAAGTTCAAAGAAGCCGCTGGAATCGGTTCTGGTAGAATAGTTTTGTTTAGGCAGGCGTATATCAGCCCCGCCTACACCTTCACCTGTCTGTTTGTCAATAATTCTGCTTGCATTTCCGCTTCCCTGCTCGGCAACTCCGCCCTGAAAGGTTGCGGCATTTAGAGGCAGCAGTGTAAATATACTAAGTATCACCAAACTCAAAACTTTTTTCATACGATTATTATCCAGCCCGCGATTAAGTATAGAAATTAGTCGTTTGTATAAATATTAAGGATAGTTTTTGAAAAATCAACGCGATATGTTATAATTCTCATATGAGAGCTAATAATATTGAAATGCAGGTTCGTGACTTAAGCCGGACTCTTCAGACAAAATATTATCAAGAGATTTACAAGAAAACTAATATAAGATTTTTTGAAAAAGAGAGAAAGCGCTATTTATTCTATCTGATTTTTGCAGTACCTCTTACAAGTATTATATTTTTGGGATTGGTGCTGCTTAGTCAAAACTTGTATGAAGCATTAGTAGTATTAATAGTCGGTTTGAGTTTAGTTATATTAGTATATAACAACATATCGAAGAGTTTTGCTGCTAAATTTAAAAATACATACTATGATTGTATAGCTGAAACAGTTGGATTAAAATGGCTCCAAGGCGATTTTGAATATACATACTCTTCAAGCATTCAAAAGAGTAAATTGTTTAGTGCAAAAGTTTGTATGCGTGAGGACGATATTTTCTATGGGAATTATAATGGTGTAAAGCTTAAAATAGCAGAAGCTGACATTGCTGACAGAGCGTTTTGTACCGGCGACAAAAAGACTGAAACTTTGGTTCCGAAGCAGTTTCACGGTGTATTTGGCTTTTTCGATGCAAACAAAAAAATAGAAAGCACTACAATTGTAAAACCAAAATTGGACTTTGAACTGAGCTGCAGCAAACTTGTAGTAATGATGTTTATATTACTGGTTGCAGCCGCTGCTGCGGCAGTGCTTGGTTTTGGTATTAAGTCAATGATATCAGGCGGATTTTCTCTGCCTGTTTCTTTATGGATTTTGGGCGGGCTTGGCATATTTGCATTTGCCTGCTGGCAGTTTATGGATATTCTTGTATTGAAGGAACTAAGATTCAGAAGAAATTTTCAGAGAGTTAATCTGGAAGATACAGAGTTTAACAAATTATATCAGGCATATTCATATGATCAGGTGGAAGGCAGATATCTTCTCACTACAGCCTTTATAGATAGATTTTTGCACGTTGGTAAAGTTTTTAAAACTAATCGCCTGCGCTGCTCTTTTGCGCAGAATAAATTAATTCTCGCTATACCAGCAAATAGGAATATGTTTGAGCTGGGAAGTTTATTCTCTCCTGTAACAAACTCTAAAAAAATCAGTCGTTTTTATGATGAGATTGCGTCACTTCTAATACTTATTGATTATTTTAAACTCGATAATAAAACTAATTTATAAGTTTTTGAGAAGTTCGACAATTCTTTCAGTAGCATCAAACTTTGCGAGATGTGAAGTATTTTGTTTAAGGTAATTCATCTTGATAGGGTTTTCAAGAAGTTCAACCACAGCTTCTCTAAGCCTGTTAGGGTCAAGTTCTTTGTCTTCTATATATATGCATGCACCCATCTCAAGAAGATATTTTGCATTAATTCTCTGATGGTTTGCAGCTGCATAAGGAAAAGGAATTAAGATTGGTGCTGTTTCTGACGCACAGATTTCAGAAAGGCTCAGTGAACCTGCACGTGAAACTACAATATCGCTTGACTTAAGAACTGATATCATATCCATAAAATATGGTTTAATTATGAGATTTTTATCCTGCTCAAATGCCGGATAAATCTGACGTACTCTTTCAATAACATCTTCGTAATTCTTTTTGCCTGTCTGGAAAATTACCTGTAAATTCAATTCCTGAGAAAATTCTTTTAAAAGTTCAATAGTAGTATTATTAATAGATTTAGCTCCCTGCGAGCCTCCCATAATACATAAAGTTAATTTGTTATTCAGTCCCATGTTTGCACGCGCTGCAGTTTTACTCAATGTTGCAAACTCTTCTCTAATAGGGTTGCCTGTTACAACAGCGTGTTTGTTGGGAATATATTTTTTTGCTTTTTCAAAAGCCAGAGAAACATACTTTGCCCTTTTGCATAACTTTCTTGTAACAAGCCCCGGCATGGCATCGCAATCATGCATCATATAAGGCGTTTTTGTGATTATGCAGGCAAAAATCATAGGTGCTGAAACATAACCTCCGGTTGCAAAAACAGCATCCGGTTTATATTTTTTGATGTATCGTATAGAGCGTAAAATTGCTTTAACGAGCTTAATCCCCCAGACAAAGAATTTAGGGTTCAAACCTCTCGGCATACCTGATACACTTACGTGCAAGAACTTATATCCCTTTTTTGAAGCAAGTTCAAATTCCATGTTGCGTTTGTTGCCGACATAATAAACTTTGCTTGTTTCAGCTAATGAGTCTGCTACTGCTAATGCAGGATAAATGTGTCCTCCGGTGCCTCCGCCGGTTACAAAATATGTGCTATTGTATACTTCTGACATTGCCAAACCTTACCCTTTTTACATTGTCTTTTGATATATTTAATAAAATTCCAACCATCCATAATGATACCATAATGGATGAACCGCCGTAACTTATGAATGGCATTGGTACACCTGTTGCAGGTACAAACGAGCTTGCAACCCACATGTTAAGAAAACCCTGAAAACATATTGAGAACGTAAGCCCGAGAGCAAGCAGTTTTCCGTACATATCCTGACACTTAACTGCAATCAGGAAGCCTCTTTGCAAAATTGTCCAGAACAGGCAGATGATTAATAAACATCCAATAAATCCATGTTCTTCTCCAATAACAGCATAAATAAAGTCGGTATGCGCCTCAGGAAGCCAGGCTAATTTTTGTTTTGAACTTCCGTATCCGACTCCGTATAATCCTCCTGAGGCAAAAGCAACAAGTGACTGGATAATATTATATCCAGCACCGAGCGGATCTGCTTCAGGATGAAGCCATGTTACAATTCTTGATGATTGATACCCCTTTAACCCTTTAAGCAGCAGCAGCGGAATCATAGTACACATTCCATATAATATAAGCTGTATGGAACCTCCGGCACAAATATAAATTGCAACGGACGTTGCAAGTAAAAGCAGTACCATACTCAGGTTCGGCTGTGTGAATATTAAGCCCACCATAATAAGTATAGGTACAAATGCCCAGATAATCTTTTCATTATCAAGCAGGTTTGTATTTTTGTAAAAAGCGCCGGCCAGAAGCATTACCACAGCAGGTTTTGCAAACTCGGAAGGCTGCAAGCTCATAGGCCCTATATTAATCCATCTCTGCGCTCCGTTAACAGTTGTACCCATGACTTTTACAAGAATAAGCATTATTATTACAAAAATTGCAAACGGAACTGTGTACATGATGAGTTTTTTGTAATGAAAATTTGATAAGAACTTTAAGCCTGCAAACCCTACAATTACCCCGAAAATCTGCTGGATTAAAAACCTTGCCGGATTTAATCCCATATCAATACATTTTGGAGCACTGGCAGAAAATATCGCCATCAAACCGATTACGACAAGAAATATTACCGCAATCATAAGCGGACGGTCAGACTGCATATTCTGGCTGCTCATTTTCTCAGTATGTTCATTATTTTGATAAGACATAATCTTTGAAAACTTCCCCTCTGTGCTCGTAACTCTTGAACATGTCGAAACTTGCACACGCCGGTGAAAGCAGTACTACATCAGGCTTTAAGCTGATTGCTTTATCAATTGCCTCCTCCATTGTGTGTTCTTTAATTATATTACTAAAACCATTTTTTTTCAGATTTTCTTCAAACCTTTCTGTCGCTTCTCCGATTAACAAAACGGTCTTGATATGTTTGTTTATTGAATGACACATTTCGGTTAAATCGGTATTTTTATCCCTGCCGCCAAGTATAAGCGCAACATTCTGATTGTTGAACGAATCTATTGCAACGATTGAAGCCTCAGGATTTGTAGCTTTTGAGTCGTTAAAGAATGTTATTCCGTCCATTTCGCGCACTTTCTCAAGCCTGTGTTCTGGCGCACGGAATGACATAATTTGTTCTCTTATGTCGGAATTGTTCATACCAACGAGTTTTGCAATAATGATTCCGCACATAATGTTTTGATAATTGTGATGACCTACGAGAGGACAGTCTTTGAGAGAAATTATTTCTTCACCTTTATAAAAAATTGAATTATTTTTTATGCCGCAGTCATTCCCATCATCGAAAAATATAACATTTTTGCACTGTTTTGAGAACTCTTTGAGTTTTGTATCTTGTGCATTGAGTATGGCAAATTCCGGTTCCTGAGGCGGAAGAAATATTTTAGCCTTTGCGTTAAAATAGTTTTCTAAACCGCCGTGCCAGTCAATGTGGTCTGGAGTAAAATTTGTCCAGCAGGCAATTTTAGCCTTAAATTTTTCTGTCATCTGAGCTTGATATGAACTTATCTCGCAGACTAAAAAATCATGATTTTCTTCAATTAAAGATGTCGGAGGTACTCCTATGTTTCCGCAGACAGGCGCAGAGAATTTTTTGCTTAAAATATGCGACACGAGCGCTGTTGTCGTTGTTTTGCCGTTTGTTCCTGTGATAGCAATGAATGGAGTTTTGGTATTAAGATATGCAAATTCAATTTCTGAAATGATTTTTATATTTTTTTCATTTAAGCGTCTAAAGATTTCTGACTTAGGAGGGATGCCCGGGCTTGTGACAGCAAAGGATGAGCCAGAGATAAACTTTTCACTGTGCAAGCCGCATTCGATTTTTATTCCGAGTGATTTTAATTCTTCAACCTGCTGCCGGTATTCTTCTCTTATGTCATTTACCCCTTTTATACCCTGCGGAGTAGCTGGATTATCAAGCCTCCCAGCCTCATTTACCCCTTTTGATTCTGTGATATAAACATCATAACCTTTGCTTGCAGCGAATTTTGCTGCTGCAATACCGCTTTTTGATAATCCAAGTATTAAAACTTTTTCTGACATAATTTTACTCTCCGTCTGGTTACAATTGTACCTCAAACAGGCTTGAAAAAACAGAAAAACTTCCCTGCTTAGTGATTTTAAGTGCTATGATTATCATAAACGCGGAATGCTAATTTATTAAAGTATATAATTTAAAACCAGTGCTGTTATTGCAAACAATGTTGATACAAATGCAAACTCTTTAACAATTCTTATTTCAGAATGTCCGCTTAATTCAAAATGATGGTGAATTGGGGACATCTTAAAAATTCTTTTTCCGGTTAGTTTGAAACTTGTTACCTGCAGGATTACAGACAGAGTTTCTACAACAAAAATCCCGCCGAAAACAGCGAGCAGAAGTTCGCATCTTCCTATTACCGCAAGTGTTCCAAGCAGTCCTCCCAGTGCAAGTGAGCCGGTATCTCCCATAAACACCTGTGCTTTAGGCTTATTGTATTTTAAAAAACCAATAAGAGCACCGATTACTGTTGCTGCAACTATTGCAGCTGCATTGTGTCCGTCGGTAAATGCAAGTATACCGCACGCTGCGAATGCCGGAATACCGGTGGCTGCTGCAAGCCCGTCAAGGCCGTCGGTCAGGTTGTATGCATTAGATGCTCCTGTAACAACGAAAACGGTAAATATCGGATATAAAATTCCTAAATCAAACGTATGGCTGCCGAGAGTTATAACTGTGCCGTAGTGCTGCATAGCATAAACTGTTGGTATAAGAGCGATTAAAATTTGGCGGACAAGCTTTCCTCTAGGGCTTAAACCTTTGTTTTCGTGTCCTTTTATCTTAAGATAGTCATCTTGAAATCCTGCAAGAGCCATAAATAAAAGTGTAATAATTATTATCCACGCAGAATTATCCATTTGCTGAGCCATAAGCAGAGTTATAATTGATGCTATGATTATTGCTGCGATTATGAAAACACCACCGGTTGTCGGTGTGCCTGCTTTCTTTGCGTGAGCTTCCGGTGCAACGTCAAGAATATACTGCCCTATGGTCTTTTTTCTTAAAAAATCTATATATGGTACACCGAACAATAGGCATAAAACCATACTCATTAACAAAGCTACCGCAAGCATTATCATAAAAAACTTCTCCTTTTTTATAATTTAATATTATCACAAAAAGTTTTGTTTATGATGTTTTGGACTTCTCCGGCAAGATTTGCATAAACTTCTCTTGAAAAATGGTTTATGCAGGTTGTATAATCTTCGTCCGATTTGATAAAATCAGTCAGCTCAATTGTGTGAACATTGTTTTCAGCACACCACTTGCGTACAGCTGTGTTCATAATCTTATGGCGTTCTGCCATATTCTCGTATCCTGCCTGAACTTTATCTGTTGGAATTTCACTTCCCAAAATCAACACAAGCTTTGTTTCCGGTGATAAATTTTTTCTGATGTAATCCAGATTTTTAATTACTGTTTCACAGGGAGGATTGCCTGCAAATGTATAATTTTTTTTAAACTCTCTGAGCATAATTATGTTAGGCTCTCTTGCTTCTACGGGAAGCGGTGCAAGAATTTTTTCCCAATTATTTTCGTCTGTAATATCACAGTCTGCAAAACCAAACAGAACATAACTTCCGTCCTCTTTATTAATATAGAGTCCGCTGTGGGTGGTTGTTAAAAGACTCAAGAAAATGAGTTTATATTTAGGGTCAAAGAATTTTGTTTTAAATTCGTCAGGACTCGGAAACGGAAAACGGCTGGTAAGCTGATTTATTTTTTCTGCCGAAAATTTATGAGTCTGTTCTATAAATGCTGTATGTGTATGCGCTAAGATGTAAATCAGTTTTTTATTCCAGTACGGAAATTCAGTATCTATATTAAAATCAGTTTTTATATAGCTCAAAACCGAATACAAATCACACGGCCCTTTAAACAAAATATTGATATCACTTTTTTGCGGTTTTTCTGTTTTTTTGACTTCAAGGTTATCAACAACTTCTATCCAATCAGGGTTTCCTTCGAGGTTTGAAGCAACTTCACCCTGAATTTTTAATTCAGGCTTGCCGAGAAAATTATATAAAAACTGTTCTATCCCCATATTCATAATCCTGCAGGAGAATAGAAAATGGATTAGTTTATTTCTGCCCAGCACATAAAATCCACAGATTCCGTAGTTTCCAAATTTATCTTCTGCAATAACATATCCGGACTCATTATTTTTGATAGTTTCTTCAAGGTTTTCATCTCTGAATTTTGTGAAGTTGAGCTGGTTAGTCCTTGAGATAAGTTTTTTCAGGCGCTCAAGATTTTCAAGACAATCATGTTTTATACAAATCTTTATCCCGCTGGCTCTTAAAAATTCTTCATTAGAGCTTTCGCCTCTGGCTGCGGATTTTTCTTCCAAAATTTTATACTGCTTTAATCTTGTATGTTCAAAGTCGTAATCATTAACCAGATAGAGCTCTTCTGAAATCTTTTTTATTTCATACGGATGAGCTGTCATAATTTCAGGAGAGTAAAATTTTGCCTCATTGAGATTAGAAATATTATCGTCAATAAGGATTACGTTTTCAGCGCGGAGGTTCATATCATTAATAATATTTTTTACTCTCTCGCCTTTTGGCAGCCAATTGATAGAAGGAAATACAAACAAATCCCACACGTGTTTGAAACCTCTATTTATAAACTCGTTTTTAACACTCTCAAAATCGTTTTTTGAACAAATAGAGTTCATAATTCCTTTGAGTGTCAAATCTTCAATAAAATTAATCATTTCCGGCAAAAATTCTATTCCGCCTTCTGATAAAGTTCCTTTCCAGAAAGTATCGTCCAAATCCCAGATAATTAATTTAGTTTTTGTTATATCGTAGTTTTTCATTGTTGTTGCGGCTGGTCAGTAACAATTGTGCAGACAGAGCTGTCTTGAAGGTATTTGCCCCAGGCTTTGGAAACCGGATTTTTCTGTGCTTCTTCAAGGTTAGACAAATCAGGAGTGCTGTCTGAATATTGCTGTACAAGCTCATATGCTTCTATTACTGATGCCAGTTCATTAATCTGCGATTTTGTAAATTTACATGTAATCGTAGAATTAATATTCATCATATTTATATCTTCACGGTAGACACACCTGTCACCCTGCCAGCCTACGATTTTCTTTGAAGATGTAACATCCATTCCGCCTGTCGTAACTTTACCGCTGTCAGTAAAAGGTGTGCAGCCGCGAAATGCTTTTGTAAATGGTGTTTCACCTGCAAATGCAAACAACGTAGTAATCATAATGGCGGATGTTATAAAAATTAAATTCTTCTTAATCATTGTTAATCTTTCTTATTTATTCAAAGCGGCTTTAAGTCTTGCCAGTGAACGCGCTAATGCTGCCTGAGCTCTGTCTGCGTCTACTTTTGCAGTAGCGTCTGCTAGTCTTGCTTCTGCTCTATTTTTAGCTGCATTTGCACGTGTAACATCAATATCGCAGCCGTCTTCGCAGACATCAGTAAGAATTGTTGCGCAGTTATCCTTAAACTGGAATATTCCGCCCATTGTAGCAAAGTATTTGTAAGACTCGCCGATACGTGTTTTTGTAACACCTATTGCAAGGGCTGTTGTAAGCGGAATGTGGTCTTTTAAAATACCCATCTGTCCGCTCGTTGTCTGAATAACAAGTTCATCAACATCACTATCAAATACTATACGTTCGTGTGTTATAATCTTTAGTTTCATTTTTTACCTTTATTGCCGGTTTCCTGCGCACCTTGGGTGCGGACTGCCAGCTTTACTAGTTCAACGTTTTAGCCTTTTCTACAGCTTCTTCAATTGTACCAACCATGTAGAAAGCTTGTTCAGGTAAATCATCGTGTTTACCTTCAATGATTTCTTTGAACCCTCTGATTGTGTCTTCAAGCTTAACGTATTTACCTGCAATGCCTGAGAACTGTTCTGCAACGAAGAATGGCTGAGATAAAAATCTCTGGATTTTTCTTGCTCTGTTAACTGTTTCTTTATCTTCATCTGATAATTCATCCATACCCAGAATTGCGATAATATCTTGTAATTCTTTGTATTTTTGCAGAATTTCAAGCACTTTTCTTGTAGTATCATAGTGTTCGTTTCCGATAATATTCGGATCTAAAACTCTTGAACTTGATGCAAGCGGGTCAACAGCCGGATAAATACCGAGTGATGCGATTTGTCTTGAAAGTACTGTTGAAGCATCTAAGTGTGAGAATGTTGTAGCAGGAGCAGGGTCTGTTAAGTCATCCGCAGGTACGTAGATTGCTTGTACGGAAGTGATTGAACCGTCCTTAGTTGAAGTAATACGTTCCTGAAGTTCACCCATTTCAGTAGCCAGAGTAGGCTGGTATCCGACTGCTGAAGGCATACGGCCAAGCAGTGCTGATACTTCCGAACCTGCCTGAGTAAATCTGAAAATGTTATCAATAAACAGAAGTACGTCCTGTTTTGAAAAATCTCTAAAGTATTCAGCAGCAGTAAGAGCAGAAAGTCCTACTCTCATTCTTGCTCCAGGCGGCTCGTTCATCTGGCCGTAAATCAAGCCTACTTTGTCGAGAACTCCGCTTTCTTTAAATTCGTTCCAGAGGTCGTTTCCTTCTCTTGTTCTTTCACCTACACCGCCGAAAACGGAAACACCGTTATGCGCCATTGCGATGTTGTGGATTAATTCCTGAATCAATACTGTTTTACCAACGCCGGCACCGCCGAACAGACCGATTTTACCGCCTTTTTGGTATGGCTGTAAAAGGTCGATTGCTTTAATACCTGTTTCAAGAATTTCAATTTCTGTATTTTGTTCTACCAGAGATGGAGATTGTCTATGAATCGGCAGATAATCGTTTGTTTCAATCGGACCAGCGTTATCAACAGGTTCGCCGATTACGTTAAGTATACGGCCTAAAATCGGTTTACCTACAGGAATTTTAATAGGTTCGCCGGTGTTTTCAACTTTCATACCTCTTTTCAAGCCGTCTGTTGATGCCATTGCAACGGTTCTTACTCTGTTTGAACCAAGCATTTGCTGCACTTCGGCAACAATATATGAGCCGTCTTCTTTGTATATCTTTAATGCATTGTAAATCTCAGGAAGCTCGCCCTGAGCAAATTCTACGTCAATTACAGGTCCGATAATCTGTGTGATTAATCCTTCGTTTTTGTTAAGAGTCTCCATTTATTTCCCCTCTTTAATATTCTCTCTTCGTGCCTTTATTATATAATATAAAATTTCAATTGACAACGTAATCATTTCATATAAAATAAAAAAATGTTTAAGCTGAAGTTTAATACAGGTTATTGTTTTTTTATACTTATATTTTGTATAGGTTTATTTTTCAGGTTAAAGCTTTATTTTCTGAATTTAAGTTTCCACTGTGATGAGGCAAATCTTGCGTTAAATCTTATCAGCCGTTCTTATCCGGAACTTTTCCAGCCTCTGGAGCGGCTTCAGGTTGCACCGCCGTTTTTCCTTGTCTTGTCAAAGATTTTTTATCAGTTTGTATTTTTTAATTTTACTCCGCGTGTTTCGGATTTAATGCTCCGCCTGATACCTCTGGTATCAGGTATAGCAGCTATACCTGCTTTTGGCTTTCTGCTTCAAAGGCTTTTTAAAAATAAATTTGTTACTGCTGCCGGAATGCTTATACTTGCGCTTGCACCGTCTGCGGTTCTTTATTCATGTATTTTTAAACAGTATTCAACAGAACTTCTGGTTTCAATTATTACATTGATTCTATTCTCGAAAATTGACTTAAAAGTAAGGAATTTTAAGCCTTTTTTACTTCTCGGGCTGATGCCGTTTTTATCTTTATCTTCATTTTTTGTTTTAGCAGGAGGGTTTTGTTATCTTTGGGTTAAAGAAAGATGCTCCAGAAATCTGGCATACGGCACGGGTGTGTTTCTGGCTGTTCTTGTTTTTTATACATTCGTATTTTTAATCCCGGTGCATTCCAGATATTATCATGACATGTCGGATTATTGGAATGCCAGTTTTTCAATGGCTTCCGGAATATTTAGCTATGTAAAAATTTTATTATTTTATTTATTCAGAACTTATGCCGGAATAAGTTTAGCGGCAATTTTATTTTTTGTTTCTGTATTGCTTATGCTTAGAAACCTTAAAGTATTTTGTTTTACTGCAATTCCGGTTTTGCTTGCATATATCGGGGTGATTACAAAGCATTATCCGCTTGATGAAAGACTTATGGTTTTTATAATCCCTCTTGTTATAATAATTTTACTTTATCCGCTTACTCTGATTAAGCACAGGATTTATAAAAGTTATTCTGCAATCTTGTATTTGATATTAGCTGTTTTTATTACAGTCGGAAGTTTAAAATTCCCGTCACCGATTGAATATATTGTTACCAAGCCCGAAGCTGCGAGAAATGTCTGGGAATATCTTGCTAAGAATTATGATGGCAAAACTCCTGTTATATTAGGATATTCTTTAAACACAAATGTGTATTATAAAATGTTTTATAACAAATTTAATTATTGCAATTTTATATTGATAAATAATACGAAAGAAACGCTTAAAAACCTTCCGGCAGGCGATTATTATATTGTGCTTACCGGCTGCGAATTTTATCAGAACCTTTTAGGAAGTGATTTTGATACATTTTTAAAAGAAGCGTCTGAGTTTGAAATCCTTGAGTCAACTGAATTTATCCCGCCCCATATTAACGGTTTTACGGAGATAAATTCAGGAAGACTTCTTAAAATTAGGAAAAATCGCACGGAACCTTATTTTTCTTAAGCATTTCCATAAGCGGTTCGAGGAATATTTCTTCATCTTCGCACTGGTTCTTGAGTGAATAATAGGAAATTTCAACCAGCTCTTTACAGATGTTTAAAATAGGATGCTTTCTTAGTTTAGATGCAGTTGCATGTCTGGCAACATTATATCTGAGTTCATTAATTTCATTATAAGAATATTTAAGAAGCATGCTGCTGACTTCATCGAGAGCAGCAGAGTTGTACATAATTCCCTTATAAAATGCAGGAATTGAATATTCAAGTCCTCCTCCAACGCAGTCGTGGTTTCTTATTTCAATAAAGTTTCTAAGTCTTACCTCAGGGAAATACAGATTTGCATGCAGCTTCCAATCATCTATATCTGCGTCAAAACCTTCAAATCCTTTGTTCATAAATTGTCTGAATGTTAGTCTGCCGTTAAGGTTGACGGTTCTGTTTTCTCTGTTAATGAAAATCATTGGTGTGTCAAGAAGGGTTTCTACATAATCTTTAAAGCTCATGCCGTCATGAAATTTTGTTGCAAAACCGCATCTTTCATTATCCGTATTTAACCATGCTAGTGCTCTGAAAGACTTGTAGCCGGTATCAACTCCGCCTCTGTATCTTGAATTTGCGTACATTGCAGTTGCAAAAGGCATCATTATGTTTGCAATTCTAAACTTCTTCATTGCATCTTCTTCGGATTTGTAATCAATTCCGACCTGTATACCGGCAGTTTCTCTCATCATTACATCTGATAAAATTCCCCAGAGGTAATTTGCCATAAGGTGATATCTTCTTTTAGGAAGGAGCTTTATGTTTTTGTAGGTCGTAGTTGGTGAAACACCTTTATTAATAAGTTTTATTCCAAACTTGTCTAGTATAGGCTGCATTACGGAGTCGATTTCTTCAACACGTTTTTTTAAATCTCTGATAAACTCTTGCGGTTCAAGGCTTAATTCAACCTGACATCCCGGTTCAAGAGTTATTGTATCGTGAATTTTCTTTAATCCGATTATGTTGACATCGTCTAAAATATAATCCCAGTTGTCTGTTTTTGCAAATTCTCTGAGCATTTCGCAAATTCCATACTCGCCGTCATATTTTGCTACCTGATTTGTAACTTTGATGAGCGGAATTCTTTCATATTCTAAACCAATTTTTTTATCTGTTTTGCAGCCCAGAACAAATTCCTCCAGCAGCTGATTATACTCCAGATGTTCTTTAGTTTTTGTTTCACAATAATTCACGATATTCTCCTTTCCCTATTATATCTAAAACAAGATATTAATAATTTTAGAAGAAGTTTAAAGTTTTAACATTTCCCTGTTTGTACTATTATTGATACCATGGTGGATTATTTACAACGGGCAAAGTTTTTTAGAACTAAAAAAAGGTTGGGTCAGAATTTTCTGATTAACCCTGATGTAATCTCTGATATTATTGATTTTGCAGAGATTACAAAAGAGGATGTTGTTCTTGAAATCGGACCGGGTGTCGGGTTTGTGACAGAACAGCTGGTTAAGCATGCCAAAAAAGTTATTGCGGTAGAGCTTGATGAGGAGGCTATTAAGGAACTTGAAAAACTTGAATGCGATAATTTGCAAATTATACATAATGATATTTTGAAAACTGATTTATCTGAGCTTACGGATGAGAAAATTAAAATTGTTGCAAATATTCCGTACTATATAACCTCCCCGATTATTGCCCACCTGCTGGGAGAAATTGATGATTTAGAAAACAAAAATAGAGCTAAAATTGTTGATATTATTCTCATGGTTCAGGAAGAGGTCGCAAGAAGGATTACGGCGACGGAAAAAAGTCCTGCCAAACAATACGGGCTTTTAACAATCCTTTCCCAATTCTGGGCAGACTGCTCAATAATAAGACTTGTAGGCAGAAAATCTTTTTATCCTGCACCAAAGGTTAATTCTGCGCTTGTATCTTTAAAGGTTAGGAAAGAACCGCTTTTAAAGCTCGGTGATTATAAACACTTTAGAAAAACTATTAAAGCAGCTTTCTCCCAGAGGCGTAAAACCTTAAAAAATTGTCTTTCAGGGGCAGGATTTGATAGAGATAAAGTTTCCAGAGTTATTGAGAAAATGGGGCTAGATGAAAATATAAGAGGTGAAAAGCTTTCTATTAAACAGCTTGGTGAACTCTCTGAAAATTTATGTGATTAATTTTTTGGTGTGTATTTTAGCAGGTCATTAGGCGTACAATCGAGAGCAAAGCACAGTTTGTCTAATGTACTGAAATCAATACCAGCGGTTTTATCATAGTACAAATTGTATACAGTATTATATTGAAGCCCTGCCAGTTTAGCAGTTTCGGCTATTGTCATTCTTCGCATTCCTATTAATAAAGAAATATTATTTTTAATCATAAAGATATTTTAAAGCAAAAATAGATTAATGGTTTAACCCTGCACTCTTTTTATGTAATAATGTTTAAATGAGATATATAGCGATTACAGATATTCACGGCGAACTTAAAAAACTGGAGAGTGTTTTATCTCAAATAGATACACGTCCGGACGATGTCTTTGTCTTTATGGGGGATTATATTGACAGGGGGCCTGATTCAAGAGGGGTCGTTGATAGAATAATTGCACTGGGAGAAACCAATAAATGTATTTATTTGATAGGTTCTCACGAGTATGCTCTTCTGCATACAAATGACGAATATTATCAGTTTCTTTTTGATAATTATGGCGGGCCTGCGACGGTCAGAAGCTACGGAAGCTTTGAGAATATTTTCAAAGTTCACGGGGACTTTTACAGGAATCTCAAATTTTACTACTTAACAGACAAGTATCTTTTTGTTCACGCCGGTATAAATCCGGATTATCCGCTGGAAGAGCAGGATGAAGTCGATCTGGTTTATATCAGAGGAAAGTTTATTTATTCAAAACACAAGCTTCCGCAAAAAATTATTTTCGGGCATACAGAGTTTGATGAACCATATATTGATGAAGGCAAAATTTGTATTGATTTGGGATGCGGAAAGTATCCGGATGCACATTTATGTGCACTAATTTTGAACGAAGACGGTACAAGAGAGTTTGTATACTCATGATTGAATTACTAGCCATGCGGATATTCAACTTTGAGTATACCAGACTGGTAGAAAAAGTTGACATGACTAGGCCTATGTGTTAGTTCTAAATGCTGTACAAGTTCGTAAAATATTATATATATGGATAATTATAAGAAGAAGTTTGGGAAACATTTACAGGTTTTAAGGAAAAAACGTAATTATACACAATGGAAGTTAGCAGAGATTATTGGTGTTGATTCTAAATATTTAAGCAGACTTGAGTCAGGTTATTCCTCCCCATCTTTTGATATGCTTCAGAAACTTGCAGAAGCATTAAAAGTTGATATAGAATTATTGTTTCGTTTTACTGATATGGAAACCAGAGAAGAGTTGGAACAGGAAATCTGTAAGAAACTCAAAAGTGCTGATGTCAAAGAGTTGAAACTAATTCTTAAACTGGTGAATGACGTTATTTTATAACTTTCCAGTTTTGATTTACATTTACCCGTTTTTTGTTATCATGTTGGTATGACAAAGTTTTTGTTAATTAGCGGGGACAGTGAAAAAGAGAAAATCGTAATGGAGGTTTTTCCGGCTGACGAAGTAATCGTATCAGCTGATGAAACTATGATTTTTGATGTCCTTAAGGTGGAAGAGCCCGATATAGTGATAGTTGACGGGGATATAGAAACTCTTGATTTGAAACCTCTTTGCAGAAAAATAAAACAGTATCCGGTTGTAATAATCCTCTTGCTTGGTGAAAAAGACCACGGTAAAGATGTTATGCACAATGCAAATCTATTCATTAAAACGCCGATTGATAAAAAACTTTTGTTTGCTACTGTTGATTCAAGCTTGAAAACGCGTCACTCTCTTTTAAAAATGACAAAGGCTAATCAGGAACTTGCCAGAAGTCTTTATCAGCTAAATGTTCTTTACAATACAAGTTCTCAGCTTGCGGGTTCGCTTGATAAGGATAAGCTTATCAAAATTATGATTGAGGGGATTGAAAAGTCGCTTAATTTTGAGCTTTCCTGCACTCTTATGTTCCGCTCTGAACGTGAGCCGGTACTAATAATTAATTCACTTTACAAGGTATCGGACAGACTCCTTGAAGCTTTGAAATTACGGGCGATTTTAAGCTATAAATCACTGCTTTCTGACCCGCCTGTTGATATTAAAATCGGGAATTTGAAAATCGAAAAGAACATAAAGCACAATATTCAAGAGTATGATTTCTCAATACTCAGATTTGACAATATGTTTGCACCAATTGCGTTAAACGATGAGTTTTTCGGGTTTACGGAAATTTATAGGGAAAAACCGTTTTCAACTGAAGATGCGACCTGCTTTCAAACTCTTGTGCAGCAAGTGATGCTGCCAATACAAAGCGCAGCTTTATATCAAGAGTTAAAAACTACCAACCTAAGGTTGCAAAAACTTGAACGTATGAAATCTGAATTTATTTCGATTGTTTCTCATGAACTCCGAACGCCGCTTACTGCAATTAAAAATGCTATGGACATTATTTTGAGCCGCAAAGCCGGTGAGATGACGGAAAATATTGAGAAGTTCGTTTCTATGGGCAAACGTAATGCCATAAGGCTTTCAGGAATTATTAACGATTTGCTTGATATTTCCAAAATTGAAGCCGGCAAAATGGATTTCAAATTTGAATTAATTCATGTAGGACCTGTTATTGAGTATGTGAAAAATAACCTTGCAGAAGTTGCAAGGGAGAAAAATCTTGTAATAAAATATACTCCGTCAGGCGAGGATGTTGAAGTTTATGCTGACTCAAACAGGTTAGAGCAGGTGCTGACAAACCTTGTTTCTAATGCGATTAAATTTACTCCGGATGCGGGTGAAATTGACATTTCTTCAAAAGTTGTAAATGCAAGAGAGCTTCAGTACGACCATTGTTTCGAAGAAGATATTAAAAGACTGCAGGGAAATTATTTACTCGTATGTGTTGAAGACCATGGTATCGGAATTGAGAGAAAAGATTTGAACCATGTGTTTGATAAGTTTGCTCAGATTGAAAACTCTCTTTCAAGAAAAGTCGGAGGTTCTGGGCTCGGACTTCCGATTGCAAGACAGCTGATGGAATCTCATAACGGTGCTATCTGGTGTGATAGTGAAATTAACAAAGGTTCAAAATTCTATTTTGTAATTCCTGTTGCAAATGACAGAAGCAATTTTGTTATGATTAAGAAACAGCTTGCCCAGCGCGCACGTTCAAATGGCTCAACTATTGCGGTAATAAAGATTAAGTCTACAAATGAAGTTATTGAAAACTTGCTAAGAGAAAATAATTTATTAAACAAAACATATATGACCAATTCGCTTATTGAAAAAGAAGGTGCGATGACAACTCTATCATTAATTCTTGTTGATGGTGATAAACCTTCTGCTGAATTTCTCAAGAAGAAAATTGACTCTGTTATAGAGCAAAACAGGAACTTATACGGCGAATGTGATATAATGTATTCATACGATATTGAAGGAGATACACATGAAAAAGATACTTATAGTGGATGACGAGCAGGACATCGTTGAAAGCTTAAAGTTTGTTCTGGAGGTTTCAGGCTATGTGTGTTATACCGCTTATAACGGCGAGGATGGATTGAGGCTCGCAAAAGAAATTATGCCGGATTTGATTATCCTTGATGTTATGATGCCGAAAATTAACGGTTATAAGATAAGCAGACTCCTTAAATATGACAGCAAATACAAAGATATTCCGATAATTATGGTTACAGCCCGTTCGCAGCTCGAGGATAAGATGATTGGCGAGGAAACAGGCGTTAATGAGTATATTACTAAACCATTTGAGCTTGATGCAATCGTCAAGAAGGTTGAGAGTTATCTTGGCGGCGGAGAAGAATAATGGAAACCATTACAAATAAAACACTGGAAAAACTTAAGTATGAGCTTGTGCGTGACGGTATAGTTTCATATGAAACTCTGGAGAAGGCGGAAGAGCTCGCAAATGTTCAGAGAATTAATATCGGGCAGGCGCTGATTAATTCCGGAATTCTGGCAGAGGATACGCTTCTAAAATTCCTTGAAACAAAACTGCATATTCCCTATGTAAATCTGGAAGATTATGAACCCGATACCAGGTGTTTTAAGTTCGTAACTTTTGCTGATGCACGAAGATACAGGATTATTCCGCTTTTTAAAATAGAAGATGTATTAACTGTTGCAATGGCAGATCCGCTGGATTTGTTTGCGATTGATAAGATTATTGAAACAGCTGAATGTTCAATTGAACCGGTTATTGCATCTGAAGCAAGTATTGTTAAAAAGATTGATGAGTATTACAAAGTTGCTGATACTGTTGACAGCATAACTCTTACGTCTGATGAAGATGAGGAGTTTGACTGGACCGAAGAACTTCATAAAGAAGAAGCCGGAGAAGAACATATACAGCATGTTATCAGAGCTATTTTAAAACAGGCTATTATTGAAGATGTTCATGAAGTTAACTTTGAGCAGGTAGAGGAAGGGTTGAAAGTTGTTTTTAAGAAAAACGGCGAGCCGTCTGATAAGGGAACAATTCCAGCTATTTTAAATTCAGCTTTTGTTTCAAAGCTTAAAACACTTTCTAATCTTGATGCAACAGTATGTGAGATTCCCCAGCTCGGGAAACTCTGTTTTAAAGTCGAAAATGCAATGCTGATTGCATCAGTTTCATCGTTTCCGACTATTATGGGTGAAAGAATTTCACTTAAGATTTATAAACCGCCGAAACACTTAGACAAGATTATCCCTGATGAAAAACAGCGAAGTATAATTTCTCATGCCCTGAATAATCCTGGAATAATTCTTGTATGCGGCTCTCCTCTCAGCGGGAAAACGCATATGATTTATTCTCTTTTGATGGAAGCTGCTACTTCCGGTAAAAATATAATGACTATTGAATCTATTGCAAAATATGAACTTAAAGGGGTTAACCAGTGCGAACTCAATGAAAATGTCGGCTTCAGCATGGATAAAGCTCTCAGATATGTTGAGTTTCAATCACCTGAAATGATTTATCTGGAAGGGGTTAAAACTCGTGATGCGTTTGAATTTTTGTCCGAACTATTTTATAACGACAAGACTGTTATTACAGAATTTATGGCAAATAACATGACGGATTTAAGGCAAAAGCTTGCTTTTGAAGATTTTCAATCATTCAAAACACTTATTACATGCTTGATATTTATACACTCCAAAGACAGTGTTGAGGTTTTTGATAAAGAAACACTCCAAAAATATTTAGCTTAATTTCTGTTGTAATTACAATGGAAGCATGATGAACAATATGTTATAATAAATTTTGTAAAAAGAAGAAAGGAAGTTAATTATGGCAAAATACGTATGTTCAATCTGCGGTTATGTAGCAGAAGGTGAAGCTCCTGAAAAATGTCCTGTATGCGGAGCTGGTAAAGATAAATTCACAATGATGGCAGAAGGTCAGAAAAACTATGCTGATGAACACAGAATTGGTGTAGCAAAAGATGTCGATCCTGAAATTCTTGAAGGTTTGAGAGCAAACTTCATGGGTGAATGCACAGAGGTCGGTATGTATATTGCAATGGCAAGACAGGCTGACAGAGAAGGTTATCCTGAAATTGCAGAAGCATTCAAAAGATATGCTTTTGAAGAAGCTGACCATGCTTCAAGATTTGCAGAACTTCTTGGTGAAGTTGTTACAAATTCAACTAAGAGAAATCTTGAATTACGTGCAGAAGCAGAATTCGGCGCTTGCGACGGTAAGATGAAAATCGCTAAACGTGCTAAAGAATTAGGTCTTGATGCTGTTCACGATACAGTTCACGAAATGGCAAAAGATGAAGCACGCCACGGACGCGGTTTCGACGGTCTGTTAGCAAGATACTTCGCATAATGCTGCGCACGTAGACAAATAATTTACGGGATTGAGATGAAATTGTTAAAAATCTCAATCCCGTTTTCTGTTAAGATTGCTTCCGGATGAAATTGTACCCCGTAAATCTTTTTGCCTTTAATTTCCACTGCCATAGGAATATTATCTTTTGTACTGGCGGTGATAATAATGTCGTCTGTTGTATTTGATACCATAAGCGAATGGTATCTGGCGGCGCTGAATCCCTGTTTTAATCCTTTAAATAAACAGAAATCATCATTAAAGAATATCTGTGAATTTTTACCATGGAACGGCTCGGGTGCTTTTATTATCCCGGCTCCGAAATATTTGCAGATACATTGCATACCGAGGCATACACCGAGTATAGGGCATTTGTCTTTATAAAAATCTATTACATCCATTGTAACCCCAGAGTTATCGGGATTACCCCACCCGGGAGATAGAATAATACGCTCAAAATTAAGTGATTTAATTTCATCAAGTGCCAGCTCATCATTTTTTATGACAATTGGTTCTATGCCTAACATTTTAATATATTGAACGATATTATAAGTAAAGGAATCATAGTTATCAATTATGAGCATAATTCCACCTCAACCATTTTTCTTACGGAGTTGAAACAAAATATTTTTTCTGCTTTTTCTAAATCTGACGGGTACAAAACTTTTTCCTTAATTTTTCCCTGCTCTAAGAGCTTTGCTCTGAAAGTTCCGGCAAGCAGTCCGCATTCAACAGGAGGAGTGTACAATTCTCCGTTGATTTGTACTGCAATGTTTGTAAAAGTTCCTTCCGTTATCTCGCCGCGCTCATTTATACCGATAATATCAAAAATATCATCAGGAGCAGATTCCCTTATTGTTGTCTTGTGATATAAAAATGGATTGGCCGAATTTGTCTTGCGGCCTAGCCTGATTTTATTGGAAATTATCGGCAGAAAAGTTTTTTCCTGTATTTCGAAACTTCCGTCCCTGTTAAGAAGCACTCTTTTTGTACCTTTTATATTTTTAATGCTGCTGTTCCATTTGAAATTCAGAGCGGCTGCGGATTTTTTCATCCGTTGAATATGGTTTTCCCAATCGTCTGTTCCTGTTTCAATCAGCTGGAAATCTGTTTGCAGAAATTTTGTTTTTGTTAAAGTTTCTTCCCACTCGTCCTCAGCGTTTGAATCCCAAACAACAGCGCCTCCGGCATGGTATGTATATTTATGATTATTCCCGTATAAAATCCTGATTGGAACTGAAAATTCACAAATATCAGGTGATAAGTATCCTATTGCACCGCAATAAAGATTTCTATCAAATGGTTCTAATTCATCAATTACTTTCATTGTTGAAACCTTAGGCGCGCCGGTAATTGAACCGCAAGGAAATATCGCTTTAAAAATATCAAAAAGGCTGATGCGGTCTTCAAGAATTGCAGAAACTTCTGATGTCATTTGATAAACAGTAGGGTGTTCTTCTATTTCGAAAAGTTTATTAACTTTTACTGTGCCGGTTTTGGCAATACGACCGAGGTCATTTCTTAAAAGATCGACAATCATGATATTTTCGGCGCGATTTTTTATATCATTGTATAAAAAATCGCGCCTCTCCTCATCTTTCCCGTCATCAAGTTTCGGGGCTGTTCCTTTCATCGGCTTTGTTGTAATTTTTCTGCCTTCAAGCCTGAAAAATAGTTCCGGAGAGAAGGATAGAAGTGTTGTGTACTTATTTTTTATAAATGTATTATACGGTGTTTTTTGTTTATCAAGAAGTGCTTCAAAAAGTTCAATTCCGTCCAGATTTGTGAGAACCTCTGACGGGTAGGTGTAGTTAACTTCGTATGTCACACCTTCTGAAATATATTGTTTTATTTTTTCTATAGCATTTATGTACTGTTCTTTTGTTATTTTAGGACGGATTATTGTGCCAAGTTGTTTTGATTTTGCCGGAGTATACTTTTTGTATTTGTCAAAAACTTCAAAATATAACTTTTTAAAGTCATATGTTATGTATCCCAGAAGAAAATATTTTTTTCGCAGTTTGTCAATTTCGTTGAGAGCTTCTTGTAAATTCTCTTCTGCTTCAATAATACGAACAGGTTTTTCAAAACATTTATCTGAGTAGATTTGCATGATTTAATTATAGTACAACAAGCTGACAGTTCCATCATTGTGTGCGCTCTTGTTGTAAAAAAATGGCGGCATTGACGAGAATCATGCCACCGCTGAGTCGTAATACTGAAATTTTTACTTTTTTTAAACTTACTGTTCTTTGAAATCTCTAATTTTTACTTTTGGCACAACAGACATTCCAGGTATAATAGCGTATTCTTCAGGATCAATTTTTTCTGTGAATACTATCTTAACCGGAATTCTTTGTACAATTTTAACAAAAGACCCTACAGCATTTTCCGGCGGGAACAAACTAGCTTTTGCACCGGAGCTTCTTTGAATACTGTCAATCTTTCCTTTGAAAACTTTGTCAGGATAAGTATCAATTTTGATATCAACATCCATGCCTTTTTTCATATGAGTAAGCTGTGTTTCTTTGTAATTAGCTACAACCCATACGTCATGCGGAACTACAACAAAAAGCGGGCTTCCCGGCTGTACCATCATGCCGACTTCAACTTTTTTATTGGAAACAGTTCCATCAATAGGCGCTTTAATATCAGTATACTCAAGAGCCAGTTCTGCAGCACGTTTTTGTGCCTTCAAAACATTCAAGTCGGCATCTGCAACTTTTGCACTTTTAGACGGATCTTTTGAAAATATTGACTGTTCTGCAGTTGTCTGTTTTGCCTGAACACTTTCCAGATTTGTTCTCGCTCTGTCTAAAGTTTGTTTTGATACCGCTCCTGCCTGATAAAGATTTTCATATCTTTCTAAATCTTTCTGTGCAAGTGCGATTTCAGAATTTGCTGCATTTAAGTTCGCATGCGCATTCTGTTGGTTTAACAAAGCTTTTTCATAAGCAGCTGTTGCCTGATCGAGTTTGACCTGATAATCAATTTTATCAATAACAGCTACTACCTGTCCGGCTTTGACAGGCTGATTATCTTTTACAAGAACTTTAACAATCTGTCCTGAAACCTTCGGCGATACTGAAACTGTTGTTGTTTCAACATAAGCGTCATCAGTAGACTGGTATCCAAGTGCATCATATATAAAATATCCTGCAGCGAGAGCGCCTATGATTGCTAATGATGTAAATATATAACGTTTCTTAACAGGCAGTTTTTTTGTATTTTCTTCTATTTTATTCTCTTCACTCATTTCTTTCACCCTTAAATCTGTATTTCTAATGTTTCATCTAGAATTTTTCTCAATTCTTTAAGTAAATCTCCAACTTTTGCAACATCGCTGTTATTAATTCTTTCTTTTACGAATTCATAATGAGGACGTATACGTTCTAAGACATCTGTGACTTTTTCTTTTCCGGCTTCGGTAATTTCAACAATTTTTACCGGCCTGTTGTTTTTTATAGATAGTTTTCTTTTAACAAATCCTTTTTTCTCAAGTGTATCGAGCAATTTGCCAGTGTTAGCTCTATCTTTTAAAATCAGCTTGGCTAAATCTCTCTGGCATAATTCAGGACTGCTTAGCAAAACATCTAATACAGAATATTCTTCACAGGTTATTCCTGCATTAAATTTTTCAAAAACCTGTGAACCTAAAAGCTTGCAATATTTTGCAGTTAATTCTATTTGGTAGAATATTGTTTCTGTAAAGTGGTTTTGCAAAATGTAAATCCCCTATATGAAGTATGTTTATTTTACAACATGTTGCAAATGCAACATAGTTATGTTATCATTCTTATTAGAAAAAATCAAGTACTTGGAGAAAAAAGATGAGGAAAATTTTATCACTGGCATTGTTAATATCACTTGGTATGGGAAATATAGGTACAGTTATAGCTGCAGAAAAGACTCCTGTTTTGAATGCAGGTGCAGAGGAAGTTAAAGTAGACGGCACAAAACCTGAAACAAAGAAGAAAAAAGAAACTAAAATAAAACCAACCAAAAATAAATATGATTATATAAATATGTCCTGGTGGGGTCAGTTTAATGACGATAATTTAAATGCTTATATTATAAAAGCCATGGATAAAAATCAGGATTTAAAGATGGCAACCTTAACAATTGATGAATATTATCAAAATGTTATTGCCCAGCGTGCCGGTGAGCTTCCGACTGTATCAGCAGGATTTCTTCCGGGATACGGCAAGTTCATCGGGCCTTCAGCCGGCGGGTTTGGATTGCCTATAATTGCAAACTATGAGCTTGATATCTGGGGAAAAAACCATAATAAGACAACTTCGGTCAGAAAACTCTATGAAGCTTCTATTCTGGATGAGCAGGCTGCGTATATCGCAATTGCTTCTGCTGTAGGAAGTACATATATAAATATTGTAAAGCTTGATGCAATGGTTGATTTGCAGGAAGATATTGTCAAGCTGAGAAAAGAGATTTTTGAGATTATGTCTGTAAGCAATGCTGAAGGGCTGGTTTCAACTTCAGATTTAGTAAAAGCTAATAAATCCTACATCTCAGGTGTTGCTGATTTGACAGATTTGAAGAAGGAAAGGACTAAACTTCTTCACCAGCTTGCAGTACTTACAGGCGACAGCCCTAATAATATTGAAGAATATGCAAGAACTGATTACAGAGAGCTGGCTTTTACGGGCAATATTCCTGAGTACGTAAGTTCTGAGGTAATAATGAAGCGTCCGGACTATTTAAAAGCAGAAAAGATGCTTGAAAAGGCCGGCATTGATGTCAGAATTGCAAGAAAAGAAATGCTTCCGCAGCTTAGTCTGGGCGGCGGGGTAATCTTTAATTCCAAATACTTTGAAAGCCTATTCACTACTTCCAACATGATTTGGGGGCTTGGCGGAAGTGTAATTCAACCGTTCTTTATGGGCGGAAAGCTTAAGGCAAATCTGAAAGCTAAAAAGATTGCTTACGAAAGAAGCGTTAAGAATTATGAAAAAGTAAATCTTACTTCTATGCAGGAAGTTAACGACTCTCTGGTTTCTGTAAATATGGACAGGGAAAAACTTTCCAAGCAGAAAAAAATACAGGAGCTTGAACAAAAAGATTTTCAGCTTTCAAAGGATAAGTTCGCTCAGGGTGTTATCGCAAAACTTGATTTGAACCAGATGGAAGAAAATCTGCTGACGGTTAATAAGCTGGTTTATTCTAGTGAATTTGACTGCATGATAGATTATATCAGCTTCTACAAAGCAATCGCAGCGCAGAGTATATAATATAATACTTGCAAAATCGCTTAAAAACTACTATGATAAAAGCATAATGGAACAGTATGTAATAACCTTTGATGAGATAAGAGCGCTTTTAGCAGAGCAGCAGTATTCAGACGATGATATAACAGAGCTTGAAAAAGCTTTTGAGTTTGCAAGAAAACTTCATTCCGGACAGTATAGGGTTTCAGAGGAGCCTTATATTATCCATCCAATGGAAGTCGTAAAGATTTTGATCGGCTTGAGAGCAGATAAACACACTCTAATGGCCGGCTTTTTGCACGATATATTAGAAGATACAGAAACAAAACCTGAAGAGATAAAAGAACTTTTTGGAGAAGATGTTTTGAACCTTGTTCAGGGCGTGACAAAACTAGGCAAACTCCAGTTCAAATCTACTGAGGAACGTCAGGCAGAAAACTTTAGAAGAATGCTTATTGCAATGGCAAGCGATGTCAGAATTATTCTTCTTAAGCTTGCGGATAGACTTCACAATATGCGTACGCTTAATTATATGACACCTGTTAAGCAGCAAAGAATTGCTCAGGAAACTCTTGATATTTTTGCGCCGCTTGCAAATCGTTTAGGGGTCGGTAAAATAAAAGCAGAGCTTGAAGATTTGTCGCTCAAATATCTTCATCCGGATAAGTATTATGAAATTGCTCAGCTTGTTTCGCAGAAAAAAGCTGAACGAGAAATGACTGTAAAACTGCTGATAGATAAGATTTCTAAAGATGTTAAAGCCAGCGGAATTAATGCTCAGATTACAGGCCGTGCAAAACATTATTACAGTATTTATAACAAAATGAAACGACTCAATGTCGCATTTCACGATTTGTATGATATCACAGCAGTCCGTGTTATTGTTGATACAGAAAAAGAGTGTTATGAAGTTCTTGGTCTTATTCACTCACAGTTCAAACCTATTCCGGGACGTTTTAAAGATTATATTGCAATGCCTAAGGGCAACATGTATCAATCTTTGCATACCTCTGTAATCGGGCCGCGCCAAAAACCGCTGGAAGTGCAGATTAGAACCTGGGAAATGCATGAAATTGCTGAATATGGTATTGCTGCACACTGGAGATATAAAGAAAAAGGCTCCAGAAAAGCTGATTCGGCCAGTGATATTAAATTCTCATGGATGCGTAAACTTGTTGAATACAACAAAGAAACGAAAAATGCCGAAGATTTTGTTAATTCAGTAAAACTCGATTTATTTTCAGATCAGGTATTTGCGTTCACACCGGGGGGTGATGTAATTGACCTTCCGCAGGGTGCTACTCCGATTGATTTTGCATATCGTATTCACTCTGATGTAGGGCATAAAACTGTCGGTGCTTTGATAAACGGACGTATTGCACAACTTGATACCAAGCTTAAAAACGGCGACATTGTTGAAATTATGACTTCAAAAGTCTCAGCACCCCGTCTGGATTGGCTGAACTTTGTTGTGACAAAGCAGGCTGCCTCAAGGATACGTCAGTGGTACAAGAAAAATAAACGTGAAGACCATATTGAAATTGGTAAGGCAAACCTTGAACACGAACTCACAAAAACTGTTTTTGACGAATATGTTAAGAATGGAGAGTTTGATAAAGTTGCAAAACAAATGAACTATGTAAGTGGTGACGACCTGTTCGCAGCTCTTGGTTACGGCGAAACTACCGTAAATAAGATTATTAATCGCCTGCGAAAACCTCCAAAACAGGAAGGACCTGCTAATCATAAACCTAGAAAAGCTTCTGAAAAAGATATTGTCGGGCTGGAAGGGCTTCTTTATTCTTTTGCGAGATGCTGCTCTCCAATTCCGGGTGAACCTATTGTAGGTGTTGTAACACGCTCAAAAGGGGTTACGGTGCACAGACTGGACTGCAAAACGCTTGAAAATATTCCGGTTGAGCGTTTGATTGATATTCACTGGTCTGGTAATAATATCAACAAAACATACAGCACGACGATTCGCATCGAAACAGCTGAGAAAATGGGGCTCTTGAAAGATATTATAGGTGTTGTTTCGGATAACAACACAAATATCAACTCTGCAAATGTTAAATCAAAAGGCAAGGTTGGTATTATTGAACTTGGAATAGAACTTGATAATATTTATACTTTGCGTAAGGTTATGACAGCATTACAATCTATGCCGGATGTATTTAGTGTAAAAAGAATTCAAACATCATACAGTCATGCTCCGCAGCAGTTTACTAAGAAAAATAATAAACCCCAGAAGAAACGCAAAAAAACTTCAAGTTAAGGCTTTTTAGTGCGTTGTTTTACAGCCGCTTTTGCTTCGCATTCCTGCATAATTCTATGTAAGTTGTTTAAATCATATTGAGGCGGTAAATCTTCTGTCAACGGTAGAAAGTATTCAATTTCATAGTTTTCTGAGAATGCGGTTGGCTTCTTAGCACGCTGGAATAAAAATGCATCGCCTCTGTATTTGTTGAATAGCTCCAGCAGAGGTTTGTTTCCTGGCTCTGAAAGTGGAGAAACAACATCAACAAGCGGTTTGTATTTTTTATCAATGTTTTTATTGTTTAAAATCTTAAACAGCTTGTCATCCAAATCTTTATACGCATTAACGTTTTTACCCATAATCATAAGCTCAAACGGTCTTTCTTCTCCGGGAAGCTTAAATAAGAAGTGAATTGCAGGATAGTTAACTTCTGTAAAGTCAAACATATCAGTTCTTACTTTTCTTTTTTCTTTAAGTTTCATGCTAGCCCACTTATCTTCTTGAATACGTTGTAATTGTTCAAGAAAATCAATGGAAGCATAATCATACTGGGATTTTTTAGAATTGCTTAATTTTTGTGTTACTTTAGGGCGTTTGTTTTCGATTTCAATAAGTTCAATTTTGCCCTTCTTTATTGGTTCAATAAATCTTGAAAGAACTTTTTCTACTGATTTTTTTGAACCGTCGCGCATTACGATTTTTGCGCCGTTGAGATCTGTCATAAAATCTAAAATTTCAGCTCTGCAGTTCCACTGTCTTGTAGCACTCTTTTCCCTGATAGACTCGGGAGTTTTAGCTCTGTCAGAAATTTTATAAATAGGATTTTGTGGTTTAAATTGGGTAACCTGTAAATCTCCGAATAATTCATTGAGAAATTTTTGAATTTTAGGCTGCATTGTTTCGGTTATTGCATACACTTCTCTTGCAGCTTTCAATGAAACTCCGTCTTTTCTGGAGGTTAACATTTTAGCTGTGGCACCGAAGGATACTGTATCCTTTAACAATGGCGCAGCCATTGTTAAACCAAAGCTAGATGTTCTGCGCTGCTGCTTTTGCTCTGTAAACGGGGACATTAATCTAAGTCCCATAATTTGCGGGATATTCATGCGTTATTACCTTCTTTTACTACAAAACTATTAAAACCGCTCAATATTTAAAATTGCGCAACTGTAAACATTTGTAAATTAGACAAGTGCCGGATTTGCTATTGATTCTTCAATTCTATTCTCATAACCTGTAAATTCACAAATCTGTCCCGCCCATTCTCTCATAATTTCGTCTTCTTCAAGTGTATAAGGAATAGGTTTTCCGATTTTTACAGTAATATGTTTTTCGAACAGTTTTTTGGCATATCCATCAAAGCCGCAAATAGCGACAGGAACTATATCAGCCTTAAATTTTTTCGCAAACATAATAAAACCTTTGTGTACATGGCTTATAACCGGCTCTTTAATAATTTTGCCCTGCGGGAAAATACCCAGTGACCACGAGGTATTAAAAACGGATTTTACTGTTTTAAATGTTGCGATTTCCGGTTTTTCTCTATTGACTGCAAATCCTCCCAGCGTATGTACAAGAAAGCGCAGTAATTTATTGTCATCATGGAATAATTCCTGTTTTGCCATATAAGCAATGGTTTTCCATGCTGCCAGAGCAATTAGCGGAGGGTCAATATAAGAAACATGGTTGCCTGCATATATAACATTTGATTTCTTGGGCACATTTTCTCGTCCTTCAATCTTAATATTATACATGAGTTTAGTCACCGGATATACTACAGTACCCAGAAACCACATATAATAAAACGTTCTGAACCAGTTATAATCTTTTTCTGTTCTTCTATTGTAATTCTTATCCGCTTTCATCATTTCCTTCCAGCTATACTTAAATTAAATCTTTTTCATGAACATACTTTATCTTTTTCTACATACTTAAATCCGGTAAGGTCTTCTATTGATTTTTCCCACTTATCAACCATACCGGTAACATCGTCTGTGTAAGGTATGATTTTTCCTATTCTTACTATGATTTTTCCTGTAAAAGGAATTCTTTTAACTTCTTGAGTACCGGTAATTCCAATCGGCAGGATTCCGCACTTTGTACTTTTAGCCAGTGAAGCAAATCCCTTTGTTATGTGGCTGAATTCTCCGGCTTCCTGTCTTGTTCCCTGTGGAAAGATGCCGAGTACCCATCCTGTTTCCTTAAGATTTTTTACTGTTTTAATAGTAGAAACACCGAGTTTTTCGCGGTCTACTGCAAATGCCCCGAGCCAGTCAAGCCACCAGCGCATAAACGGGTTTTCAAAAAGTTCTTTTTTAGCCATGTATGCAACGCCTCTGTTCATTACACCGCAAACTAGGGGAGGATCCAGTGTGGATAAGTGGTTGGCTGCAACAATAAAATTGTTATCAGAAGGTATATTTTCTTTTCCGTAAATTTCTAATCTATAGACAAGTTTAAATCTTATCATATAGAATACATGTGTTACGAGAAACTGAAACATTCTGCGCCAGGCATTATAAAACTTGGCATCTCTTAATGAATATTTATTACCGTTAGTCTTTTTATCATTTGACATATAAAACACCCCTTGTCATGTAGTATTATACTATAAATAACGGTAATAAAATAGTATAGTTAGACAGTTTTATTCTTCTTCTGAAGCTTCTCTGTATTCTTCGTCTGCCTCAGCTTCAAGCCGTTCAATTTCTTTTTCTTCTTCGCTTTTTTCTTTTTCTTCTGCAAGTATATCTTTTATTGATTTCTTATGTTTTTTTGCATTAAGAACAGATGCAACATTAGTCATTGCAAGCGAATTGAGGGTTGCTCTGAGCAGAGCACTTCTGTCAACAAACTCCTGATTGTAGAAATTATTACCTTCTTCTTCGCCTTCTGCCGGCGGAAGGTACATAGCTTCGGAGCCGTACTTGTCCTGACTCATTTTAGCAGCAGTGCCGGAGGGGTCACCGCTTTTGAAATTAAATGCCCCGCCGATTCCATAAAAACCCGCTGATCTGTTATCTACCACTTGTTAGACCTCATGTTAAGGATATTTTATCTTTACATTGTAAATATCCTCATAGCATAATATAACCTCTAAAAGTATTATTTGCTAGTTCGTAACAAAATTGTTACATTGTGAAATGGCAACTCCTGTTTCAATAAACTCTAACCCTTTTATAATCTGATAATCATCACCAGGAATATCGGTATTAACTTCATCACCGAGTACAAAATATGTAGAGCCTGAGCCTGACATTACGGCATTTGGAATATATTCTTTGATTTTTTTGAGCTCTTTGTAGTCATCAAATACAGCGTATTCTAAATCATTGTATAGATATTCTGAAAAATCTTGATTGTTATCAAACGCATTGAGCATTTTCTCTGTCATATTCTTTTGAGGTTTGTTGGTTTTATTTGAATATTTTGTGTAAGCTTCTCTTGCAGATATTCCGAGATTTTTAGGTTTTATAAGCGTAAGTTTCGATTTAACGGGCTTAAGTTTCTTTATCACTTCACCTCTTGATGTTGCGAGTATCGAACCGCCTTCTAAGCAGACATTAAGGTCAGAGCCCAGAGTTTCGCAGAGTTTGTGTATTGTTTTTAGCGGATGGCCTAATAATTCGTTGAGTCCGAAAATAGTTCCTGCAGCATCAGAACTTCCTCCTGCCAAACCTGCTGAAATAGGAATATTTTTGTCTATATAGATTTCTGTCCTGACATTGTTAATGCCTGTTTCTCTATAAAATAATTCAGCAGCTCTGTATACAAGGTTTTTTTCATTATAAGGAATTTCACTGCTATTTCCTGACAGTAAAATCTCTCCATCGCCTTCCCCTACTTTGATAATAAGAGTATCATACAGACTTATTGTCTGCATAATACTTTTGATATTGTGAAATCCGTCTTCTCTTTTATTAACTATTTCCAGCGTAAGATTAATCTTTGCCGGACAATTAACTGTTATGCTATTCATAGGTAAATTATATCATGAAGTCACTTGTGATAAGTTTCATTTTTAAGGATTTTGAAAGCTCTGTAAATTTGTTCGATAAGCAGAAGCCTTGCAAACTGATGCAGGAAAGTCATTTTTGACAAGCTGAGTCTAAAATCTGCACGGTTAGACACTGTAGGGGCAATTCCGCAGGATGAGCCGATTATAAAAACTAGCTCTCCTGTTCCGTTGATGGTAATTGCATTAATTTTTTCTGCAAATTCCTCGGAAGAAAGCTGTTTACCTCCAATTTCAAGTGTAATTACATACGAATCGTTTTTTATATTTGATAAAATTTTTTCGCCCTCTTGGAGAAGTGCTTTTTCAATTAAATTTTCATCTTTAATTTCGACCGGCTGAAGCTCAACAATTTCAACAGAAGCATAAGGTGTAAGACGTTTCATAAACTCGTCAATGCCGTCTTTCAAAAACTTTTCTTTGATTTTTCCGAGCGCAATTATCTTGATTTTCATTTTTTTTTTATAACCTTCTGGCACTCCTTCTGGACAAACTACTAATTATTTTGCCATATAAATACTTGTAGAAGGGAACGCAAATTCAATTCCCTCTTCCCTGTATCTTTGAATTATTTTTCTTATAACAGAACTTTTTACCTGAACATAATCTGCCCACGAGGTTCTGGAAGTTTCGCAAACCAATCTTACAACAATTGAGCTCGGTGCCATGTTTTCAATAAAAGCATGAACTCCATCCTCAATGTCGTCATTAGTGTCTGCAATTTCTCTAAGTATTTCACAGGCTCTGTCAAGCTTTTCGTTAGAAGTTCCGTACTCAACATCTACTGAAATATCTATTCTTCTTCTATGAGCTTGAGAAACATTTGTGATTTCTTCGTTCGCAAGCTGGTTGTTAGGAACATTAACAATAAAACCTTCCAGTGTTCTGATTGTTGTAGAACGCAGGTTAATATTTTCAACAGTACCTTCGTAGCCGTTAAACTTTATGTATTCACCAATTTTGTAAACTCTGTCCGCAAGAAGTCCTACAGACCCGAATACGTTTCCGATTGCTTCTTTAGCAGCAAAACCGACTGCTAAACCTGTAATTCCAAAACCTGCAATAAGTGATGTTACATTATATCCAAAACTTTGTAAAAATCCTGCAAGCAGAAGGAAGATGATGATTGCTTTTAATATCTTAGACAGAACCGGCAGGAGGTTTAAAAGCGGAGAGTCCGAGTTTTTTAACCGTAATTTTTTTTCTACTCTGGAACTGAAAACATCAATCAGGGTGGAAGTCCCCCATATCAAAATTATATTGACGATAACACCAATGATGAATTTGGCATGTGTTCCAAAAAATTTTGCAATCGGTTCAAAAACTATATCAATCATATTAGTTAACCTCTCCGTTTCCTTAGTTCTTTCAGTTCATCTTGAAATGGGGAAATTGATGTCAATTTATCCATAATTGCCGGCATGTGTTCAACAACAAAGTCGATTTCTTTCTCTGTAGTGAATCTTGACAGACTGAATCTTATTGAACCATGAAGAGCTGTAAATGGTATTCCCATAGCTCTTAATACGTGGCTTGGTTCGAGCGAACCTGATGTGCATGCACTTCCGGAACTTGCACAAACTCCAATATCACTCAGGTGAAGAAGTATTAATTCGCCTTCCACGTATTCAAAACCTATATTGGAAGTGTTTGGTACTCTGTTTTTAATAGAGCTATTCAGTCTTGCATTGAAAACATTTTTCATAATACCTTCTTCAAGCCTGTCCCTCAAACGCTTAACTTCGGTTAATTCAAATTGAAGAGCATCCTGAGCAAGTTCTGCAGCTTTACCCAGAGCGACGATATAAGGAACATTTTCTGTACCTGCTCTCAGACCTCTTTCCTGATGACCGCCGTTAATAAGCGGTGTAAGTCTTACATCAGGTTTAACATATAATGCGCCTACACCCTTCGGTGCATGGAATTTATGGCCTGAAATTCCTAACAAATCAATGTTTGCTTCCTTTACATTAATTGGAAGTTTACCGCTTGCCTGTACTGCGTCTACAAAAAACCTTGTTTCAGGAGAATGAGATCTTATGTAATCTCCAATTTCTTCTACCGGATAAATTACTCCGGTTTCGTTGTTTGCATACATTATAGAAACAAGTGCGGTATCTTTTCTGAGCTTTGATTTGAACTCCTCAATATCAAGTTCGCCTTGGGAGTTTACTCCGATGTAGTCAACTTCGTAACCCTGTTTCTCAAATTCTTTATATGTATTTAAAACAGCAGGATGTTCAACACTTGTTGTAATAATATGGCGTTTTTCCCTGTTACAGTTGAGTACGCCTTTGATAGCTGTACTTGCAGATTCTGAACCGCAAGATGTAAAGTATATGTCTTTCTCATTTTTTGCGCCGAGAAAATCTCTTACTTTAACCCTTGCCTCGCGGATTGCTGCAGCAGGTTTCCTGGCAAAATCATACATGCTTGAAGGATTGGCATAATCCTGTTCCAAGAATGGAAGCATCTCTTCCAAAACTTTTTCATCTACTTTTGTGGTTGCATTATTATCTAGATATATCATTTTTTGTCCCTTTTCCTAACTCCCTCTCCTTGGGGAGAGGGCTGGGGTGAGGGGTTATCCCATA
This sequence comes from Candidatus Gastranaerophilales bacterium, assembly GCA_900552525.1. Lineage (GTDB taxonomy): Bacteria > Cyanobacteriota > Vampirovibrionia > Gastranaerophilales > Gastranaerophilaceae > CAG-196. The sequence goes on from UNSK01000004.1 coordinate 73,137, forward strand.
GGGAGCCTCAACCTTTCATACCTGTTCTACTTCTAAGCTGCTGTCGACTTTATCTTTGAGTACTGATTCAACGAAAGCTTTTAATGTCATTGTTGCATTTTTGCATCCGCTGCACATTCCTGTAAGTTTTACTTTAACCTTGTTTCCTTCAACATCAATTAACTCAATATCTCCGCCGTCTTTTTGCAGCTGCGGTGAAATCTGCTGGTCAATAACTCTGCCTATTTTCAAAATCTTTTGTGCAGCAGTCATTACAGGTGCCTGACCTTCTTTTCTTAAATAAGTTTCAATGATATCTTTTATAACACCTTTGCATCTTCCGCAAGCTCCGCCCGCTTTGGTGTAATTTGTAACTTCTTCTACAGTTTTAAGGCCATTTACTTTAATTGCTTCCCAAATCTGATTTTCTGTTACGTTAAAGCAGGTGCATACGATTTTATCACCGCTTTGGGATAAACCTGCTTCTTTTTCTATTTCTTCTTTACCGTAATACTTTTTGAGTGCATCTTCCAGCGCTTCCTGTCCCATAACTGAACAATGCATTTTTTCTTGCGGCAGACCGCCTAATTCTTCAGCAATGTCTTTGTTTGTAATTTTTTTAGCTTCTTCAAGAGTTTTTCCAATAATCATTTCTGTCAAAATGCTTGATGAAGCAACTGCCGAACCGCAGCCAAAAGTCTGAAATTTTGCATCTTTTATAATATTACCGTCTAATTTAATATATAGTTTTAAAGAATCGCCGCATGCAAGCGAGCCTGCTTCGCCGATTAAATCTGCATTATCAATTTTACCGACATTTCTGGGATGTCTGTAATGTTCAAGTACTTTTTCTGAATATTCCCACATTTATATCACCTCGTATCTGGTTGGATTTTCCAATAATATTTTATTACAAAAGGTGAGAAATGTATATTGTACTATTTTTTATGTTGAAAATAACTCTTCATGACATCAAGAAAAAATTTTAAATCTTCTTCACTGCTTGTATCTAAATATTTTTGAATATCGCTGCGATAATACTTTTCGGGTTCATGTTCACTGAAATCAAACAGCTCTCTTTCACTTGTTTTTAAAGCCTGAGCAATCCTTTCTAAAGTTTCTGCTGTCATAAAACGTTTACCGCGTTCAATGTTGCTTAAATTAGGGGTATCCATATTAACAAGTTCTGCAAGCGCCTCCTGCGAAAGCCCTAATTCTTTGCGGCGTGCTTTTATTCTTGCTCCTAGTTTTTCTTTTAAAGTGCGCATATTAACCCCTTTAATATAAATCTTACTTTTATAATTGTTTGAAAATAAGTTGCTAATATGCTATATACATGTTATTAATATAGTAAATTATGCTAAGTTATCGTTGAGGTATGAATGGGAATACTAAAAGATATTTGTCAGGATATATTTTCTGTAAAAAATAAGTATGTAGGAGATTTTAAGTTCAAGATTGTAAGAATTTTGGGTTTAAAGCTTTCAAAATCACTTGGATATCAGACAAAAGGGAAGAATAATAAGATTTATATAATTGAAAATTCAGTCAGAAAAGAACTGAAAAAATGTATTTACGGGCTGCGTATAAATATAAAAGGCGACAACAACGAAGTAATTATAAATACTCCATATAAGTTTGATAATTGCAGCATTATAATTGAAGGGAATAATTCTTCAATATTTATTTCATCTGACGTTGATTTGAGAAATACATGTTTCGTTAGTTATAATTGTTCAAAGATTTTTATCGGTCAAGCCGTTACAATAAACGGGGCTAATATTTATTGTGCCTCAGATAATTCCTGTATTAAACTCGGAGATGATTGTATGCTCTCATGGGGTATTCATATAATTAGCGGAGATTTTCATAATATAACAGCGCCGGAGGGTGGAGAGATTATTAACAGGGGGAAGTTTTGCAAAATTGGAAAACACGTGTGGATAGGCCATGATGCTTCTATTTGTAAAAATGTTAGAATCGCAGACAATAGTATTATCGGGGCACATGCTGTTGTCACAAAAAGTTTTAGTGAAAAGAATGCTGTAATTGCCGGAAACCCCGCAAAAATAGTTAAACAAGGTGTCGAATGGCATAGAGAACGAGTTTAGTTTTCCAGCCTTTTTTGTTCTTGTTTTAAAAATTCGCAGTCAGCTTCCAGCCTTTTGTCTTCCATTGCGTCAATAAGTTCTTCAATGTTTTTAATCTGACCGAGTTCAAAACCTACTTCTGCAAGAAGTACACAGTCGTTGCAGAGTCTGTAATTTTGTCCGTAATGAACAGAGCCTGCAAGCGATTTTGTATCTCCGCATGCTGCGCAGGTAAAGAATTCATTTTCACAATCCGGATTTTCTTCTATATCATCAAGCCGCATCTGCTCAACTACGAGCTGCATTTCTTTTACGACTTCTTCTTTATTTTTCATCTTGTAGTCCTTTCTTTGAGGATGGCTCGGCGTTTTAGTATAAATCTGGAATTTAACTATTGCCATCCGATATTTTATCTACGTGCGTAGCACTAGTCCTTTCTTTGAGGATTGTTTTACTCCCTCTCCTTAGGGAGAGGGATGGGGTGAGGGTTTATTTCAACCATTTTAATATTTCTTCATATACACCCGCTATGTTATTATCAATATCTGTATTCCAAAATCTTAAAACTTTAAAACCTCTATCATTAAGATATTTTGTCCTTTCTATATCATGCTGCATATTCAATTCTTCATTATGTTGTCCGCCATCAATTTCTATAATTAATAATTTTTCTTTACATATAAAGTCAACAATATAGTTTCCAATAGGATATTGTCTTTTAAATTTAAAATTATTAATATTAGAGTTTCGTAGTATTTTCCATAACAGTCTTTCTTGTGGTGTCGAATTTTTTCTAAGCGTTTTAGCTAATTCAGTCAATCTATTCAAAATAGCCCCCTCACCCTAGCCCTCTCCCTATGGAGAGGGGATATTTATTTTTAAGTTATCCCTTCGCAGAGAGCTTTCATCTCCTTAACGGCCTGTTCCAAACCTACAAAGATTGAGCGGGCAATAATTGAATGCCCTATATTTAGCTCTACAAGGTTAGGTATTTCGTGCATTCTATGTACGTTCTGGTAATTCAAACCGTGACCTGCATTTACTTTTAGCCCGAAATTCTGTGCAAATATTGCAGCGCCTTTTAAGTCTTCAAAAGCTTTTTCTTCCTCAAGCGTACCGAAAGCTTCGGAATATCTTCCCGTGTGAAGCTCTATAAACGGTGCACCTGTTTTTGATACTGCGTTTATCTGCTGGATGTCAGGATCGATAAAGAAACTTACTTCTATATTTTTCGCAAGCAAAGGTTTTACAAATTCAATTGCTCTGTCAAGTTGTCCTTCGACATCCAGACCGCCTTCTGTAGTTAATTCCTGTCTTTTTTCCGGCACAAGACAAATAGCATGGGGTCTTATACGGAGTGCAATTTCCTGCATTTCATCTGTCATTGCCATTTCTAAATTCAGGCGTGTTCTCGGAAGCATTCTTATTGCCTCCACATCAGCATCTTTAATGTGGCGCCTGTCCTCTCTCAGGTGGGTTGTAATTGAAGCAACTCCGCATTCTTTGCAAATTCTTGCAGCAGTAAGTACATCAGGTTCAATCCCGCCTCTCGCATTTCTTAATGTCGCTATATGATCTATGTTTACACCTAATAACATTTTTTCAAAATCCTCATCCTGTTTAGTTTTAATAACGCCGTATAAGTCGGCAGTATCGTAATATTATTATCTGCTGTTTTTCCAATATATTCAACAGCTTTTTCAATATCATTAATAATTTTAATTTTTTCAACCCCTGCATACTTAAGTCTTAACGCCATATCATTGGCTCTTATGCCGGATACTACAATCTCGTTTTTATTATTATTTATAACTTCAAATTCTGCATCCCAGAGCCACGAAACATCGCGCCCGTCAGCATAATTATCATTTATTATTATCAGCAGATTGGAGTCTTTATCAACTGTTTTAAGAACCTCGTTAGCTCCGATAGGGTTTTTGATAAGCTGAATCAGTGTCTTTTTTCCATTCAACTCCTTTACTTCACTTCGTCCAAAGGCAACCTTAAAGCTTGATAAATGTTTATTGATATCTTTAATTTCTAATTCTTTGCAGAGTGCAATTGCTGCAAGTGCATTGTAGGCGTTAAATAATCCTACAAGAGGTATTGTAAAGCTTTCATCGTCTATTTGTATGACCGAATATTCTCTATGAATAGTAACATCAGCTTTATATTTCGGCTCAGGACGTCTAAAACCGCAGCTGCAGTAATAATGCCCCTGCTGTGCAAAAAATTTTTTCTCATACTCTAGAGGTTTACCGCAAGGGCAGTTAAAAGCTTCTTCTACATCAGATTTACCTTTCAGGCTTTCGTCTGCATAATAAACATTTTCTATGCCGTAATAAATTTTGTTACGCCCTTCAAATGATGCCACAAGCGGGTCATCTGCATTGAGTAAAAGTTTTAACTCTCTTTTTTTATTAATTCCTTCCTGAATAAGTCTTTTGGTTGTTGCAAGTTCACCGTATCTGTCAAGCTGATCGCGGAAAAGGTTTGTAACTATCAGATAATCTGCATCAAATTGGTCATAAATTTTTGCCAGATAAGCTTCATCAGATTCAATAACAGAAAAATCAGTTTGTTCGCACGGATTTAGTGAAACGGCAACAGCATTTACAACACCTGTAAGCATGTTAGCACCCATTGCATTATTGATAACGGATTTTCCGCTTTCTTTTATTAGATGGGTAATAAGTCCTGAGGTTGTTGTTTTACCATTTGTACCTGTGACATTAATTTTTGTGCTGATGTAAGGGTTGCATTGTTTGAGAAAATCAGGGCAGAGTTTTAAAACATATCTGCCTATAATGGAGGTTCCCGCAGACAGCCGGGTAAGCTGTAATGCCCTGTAGGCTGTTTTTGCGGCCAGAAGTGAAAAATAAAATCTTAAACTACCCACCAGAATATAATCCTCCAAGTGTATTTTCTTTTATAACATTATAAAATATAATCTTATAATAATACAAATATGGACATAAAAGTATGATTTTTACCTTATTTACAGCTATAGTTTTTATTGCAGAAGTAATAATTGCATTTACTATAATATTTCATTTGATAAAACTTGATAAATATTTTATCGAGGCATCGGAATTTATTGCCGCAGCAAAGCCAAAAATAAAGGATATTTCCGGGCTTGCAAAAGGTATTTCAGAACAAATGGCAGAGTTAGTTCCTATTTGGATTGACAATTTAAAAGACCTGCGCAATAAGATAATACTTGCGAAACTCGAGAGTCTAATGTCAGCATTTTTATTTTGGAGTATTAATATAAAAGTCATGAGGAAATTTAAGCAATCAAAATTCTTAAAAGCAGCCTTCAAGGGTTTATCCCTTCTCCAAAATGTGGTATAATGGATGGGCACAGAATACATAAATAAGAAAGAGGTACATTATGAGTAAAGATAAATCTTCATTCGGCTTTGGAATGGGGCTCTTAGCCGGCGTAGTCGGCGGTATTATCGCAGGTATACTTTATGCACCGCGTCCCGGTTCTGAAATGCGAGAAAAGGTTAAAGAAACTGTATGCGATCTTGCTGAAAAGCACTCTCCAGCTGTAAATGAAGCTAAAAAACAGGCTATGGAATCAATTGACCTGTTGAAATATAAACTTGAAAGACAGTACAAAAAGTTTTCTAATATGCTTAAATCAAAAAAAATGAGAAAAGCAAAAGAACTTGAAGAAGTGTCAGACTTCGATTTTTAATGAAATTGAATAATATAAAGGAAAATAAATGGAAACAGTACAATTATATCAAAGTTTAACTTTTTTGGCTTACGCAACGGGTGTTATTGTAATCCTCGTGGGCGCAATGCTTATAAAGGTTTTGTTTGATTTATCAAAACTTGCAAATAATGTTGACGAAACAGCAACGATTATTAAAACTGAGCTAGTACCTACTTTGAAAAATATTAATAAGTCCGTAGAAATCGTAAGCGGAATTATTATCAAGGCAGATGAAGGCGTAAATAAGGTAAAAGAGGCTATAAAAAATTCGCCGCTTCACCTTTTATCAAAACTGTCAACGGTAACAGGAACAGTTGCAAAAGGATTTTTCAGCGGGCTGTGTTCAGCATTCAAAATTTTTGCCAAAAAGAAGTAAATCACTTAACCAATATTAAAAATAATAAAAAAAGTTAAACTACAAATGAAGGAGAAAATAATATGTCAGTAACAAAATTTTTAACAGGCTTTGCGGTAGGAGCTGCAATAGGTGCTATAGCAGGTATTCTTCTTAATGCTATATTACGTGGTAATGATTATGAATTCGGTAAGAATCCAGCAGGTGACAGCAGCCGTGGAGTTTATGTTATGAACACAGACTCTGAAAATGAAGAATCAGAGGATAATAAGTAAATAATAATAAAATTTGGAGGTATTTAATAATGATGGATTTTGAGAATGAGAAGAATATAACAATATTTACACATCCACTTATCCAGCATAAGATTTCAATTCTTAGAGATAAGAAAACAGGAACTAATGAATTCAGAAAGCT
>UNSK01000005.1 GCA_900552525.1 Candidatus Gastranaerophilales bacterium
GTTCCTATTGGAGTCCAACCTTCACCTGTTGAGTAAGCAGAAAGGTCGATATCATCAGCTAAAACAAATTCACAATTTGAGCAGATTTTATAGTTATTGGTCATTGTTGTGAGCTTAGCAAGTTCTTCTGCTGTTGAGATTGAATAAGTGCCACTTGTAAGTTTTGTGTTTATTGAATAATTCGCTGCATTGTCTTCCGCTTGGTTTATCTTAAAGCCCGTTGTCATGCGATCGATTGCTTGATTTAAGCCTATGGTTGACGTTTTTAAGTCGGATTGAACTATTAAGCTGGATATATTTTTAACACCTCACTTAAAAAGCCCTGTAAATTAAGGTCTTTAGCCTCCTGTACAGCAGCAAGAGTTTCAGGGTAATGCATTAAACCTGATTTTCGTATAAAGCTGCTCATTAAAAACATATACTTATATAAATCGTTACATTACATAACAAAAGCCGCGGCTTATAATTTTACTTGCTTTTACCTTCCGTTTGAAGTTAAATATCTCCTATGAAGATAATTATTTTTGGTGCAAATGAACTTAGTTCAATGATAGCCTCTGAGTTATATACAGAAAACGACATTACTGTTATAGATGATGAACATAACAGAGTAGACGCATTTAATAAGCTGGATGTCGGGTTTGTACCGGGGAATGGTTCAAATATAGAGGTATTAAAACAAGCTTCGATTAAATCTGCGGATGTATTTATTGCCTGTACAGCTTCTGACGAACTCAATATTGTTGCCTGTTTAACTGCCAAAAGAATAAGTACCGTTAAAACAATCTGCTTTGTTCGCAAAGAAGAATACAAATATTCTCTCGGGCTTGCAAAGGATGCAGAATATAACTGTGATTTTTATATTGATAATGTAATCTGGCCGGAAGAACTATTAACTCAGGAAATTTTTAGAATTATCACTGTTGCAAAAGCTTTGGATGTTGAACATTTTGCTGATGGCAGGGCACGTTTGCTTGAATATAGGATTGCAAAAAACTCTATTCTTGTTAATCAGATGATTAAAAATTGCGAGTTTCCTAAAGATACTGTTATTGTCGGTATTACAAGAAATTGCGAATTATTTATACCTAATGGAGAAACAATTTTGCATGAAGATGATAAAGTTATTTTTATGGGATTATCAAACTCGCTCGATATACTTGCCGGTAAATTTTTCCACGAAAAAGAGTTCGTAAAAAATGTAACTATTATAGGCGGTGGTAATGTTGGTTTAAAACTTGCTAAAAATTTGGAAAATCTAAAGCTCAATTTAAAGATTGTAGAAAAAGATACAGCAAGATGTGAGTATTTATCACAGGAACTTAATAACACATTAATTATTAATGGAGATGGAACTGATTTAGAACTCTTAAATGAAGAAGACATTGCTTCTTCTGATGTAGTCGTAAGTGTAACTAACAATGATGAAAAAAATCTTTTATGCTCGCTACTTGTTAAACATATGGGTGCAAGCAGAGTAATATCAAGAGTTTCCAAGACTACAAACGTAGAATTATTTGAACGGGTTGGTATTGATATTGCAATTTCTTCCAGAACAGCTGCGCTTAATGAAATAAAAAATAATATAAAAGAAACAAACATTGGTATTCTGGCAACTGTAGAACAGGGAAAAGGAGAAGTACTGGTTATAGAAATCCCTGAAAATTACCAAACAAAAAAAATTATGGAATTAAAACTCCCTGTAAAAGCTATTGTAGGAGTTATTCAGCGCAGGAAGAGAATAATTATTCCAAACGGTGCAACACAAATAATGGGTGGTGATAATCTCATAATATTTACAACAAGTGAAAATGCGCCAAATATAAAAGAATTTTTTGAGGAAATTGAATGAGATTAAACTATCTGGCATACTCATTTAGTCTGACAATAATGTATTTTAGTTTTATGCTGATGCTGCCTGTATTAGTAGCGCTTTATTATCATGAAACCGGTGCTGTGCTGCCGTTTTTATTAACAGGAGCAGCTGCTCTTATGATATCAATAACAATAAAAAAGGTTATCAGCGGAATTGCCCAGATTAAATCAATAAATGATATAAAAAAATCTGAAGGGCTCTGTGTTGTTAGTTTTTCCTGGATTTTTGCTATCATTCTGGCTTCAATACCTTATTTATTTTTCGGAATAAGCCCAGTTGATGCTTTATTTGAAGCAACATCCGGAATTACGGCAACAGGTTCGACAATACTTACACACTTCAACTATCCAAATACTGTTTTTTTCTGGCGCTCCTTTACACAATGGCTGGGCGGAATGGGAATTATCGTATTATTTATTGCAATTCTGCCTCAATTTGCAATTGCCGGAAGACAAATGTTTTTTGCAGAAGCACCCGGGCCTACAGAAGATAAATTTACTCCAAGAATAAAGAATACGGCTGCTGCTCTATGGAAAGTTTATGCAGGATTAACTATAATTGAAATTGCTTTTCTGAAAATTAATGGAATGAGCGGTTTTGAAGCTGTTTGTAACTCATTATCTTCAATCTCTGGAGGAGGACTTTCTCCAAACAGCCAGAGTATGATTGGATGTTCTTATCCATTACTATGGATTACTGCATTTTTCATGTTTTTTGCAGGTGTAAGCTTCAATCTCCAATACAAAGCGTGGATTAAACTTAACCCGCTGGTTTTATTTAGAAATGAAGAATTCAGGACTTATTTCTCTGCAATTTTCTTAATTGGTATTTTGCTCAGTATTTCTTTATTCTTTAATATGCATTATGACCTTGCAGGAAGTATAACACATTCGTTTTTTAATGTTTCAACTCTGGTTTCGTCAACAGGTTTCTGCAGTGTAGATTACACAAAATGGGATTACACAAGCAAGCTCCTTTTATTTGCAATAATGCTTTTTGGCAGCTGTGCAAGTTCGGCCGGAGGCGGATTAAAAGTTATGAGATGGCTTCTGGTCTTTAAAATTATAAAAACAGAGATGACTAAAATTCTACATCCCAAAGCTGTTTGTAATATCAAAACAGGAAGTTACTCTGTGCCTAAGGAAATTCTTGACCAGACTTTAATGTTTGTTGCTTTTTATTTTGTAATACTGGGAGTTTCCGCATTTTTAATAGCTGTTCTTGAACAAAATACTACTATTGGATTGACCGGAGCTGTCAGCGCAGTAGGAAACATAGGCCCGGGATTTGGTGCTATTGGCCCGCTAGGAAGTTTTGCTCCTCTGAATGCATTGACTAAATTAATACTAATTTTTGATATGCTTATTGGCAGACTAGAATTAATACCAATTCTTGTGTTATTCCAAAAAGATTTTTGGGTTTTAAAACGTTAATTCCCTGCGGCTATAAATCGGGCCTTTATAAAGTTTATTATTGTATTCTATATTTACAGGTGCTATAGTCCTCTTTTCATTAGAAAACCGGATTAAATTACCGCTAATATCATAAAAATAAAGAATTTTGGAAGGGGCAGGGTTGTTCAATGCATCCTTTGTAATAGGCTTGCCGTCTAAATCAAATGCCTCATATATCTCTCCATTTTTCGTACAAATTCCCAGCCTAAAACCATTTTCATCATATATTTTTGTTGAAGCTGCCAAAACCTGCACTCCGGAAATAAAAAATAAACAAATTATTGCACAAAGTTTTTTCATACTACAATTATAACGTCATTCTTAGAAAAATGTTCTTTTTTATGCTACAATTTAACCAGAGGAAGAAAATATGTCTATAAGAAAAGTTGTCAGATATGGAGAAGACTCTTTGCGACAGCCGTCCAAAGAAGTTCATAAGGTTTCACAAAAAGTTAAAAATCTGGTTGCAGATTTATTGGATACAATGTACGCTCAAAACGGTGTCGGGCTTGCTGCACCCCAGATTGGAGAGAACTACAGAGTATTTGTAATTGATGTTTCGACTGGCAATGAGCCTTTAAATCCAATTGTATTTATTAACCCTAAAATTATAAAAAAATCAGGTGCTGTAATAAGCCACGAAGGCTGCCTTAGCTTTCCTGAAGCATTTACTGATGTTAGAAGATATTCTGATGTTATGGTAAAAGCAATGGATAGGAATGGACGTTCTTTTGTTCTGGAAGCAAAAGATGGAAGCCTGCTTGCAAGAGCAATTCAGCATGAATTTGACCACCTTGACGGAATTCTTTTCATTGATCACGTTATAAACAGATTTGAAGCAGAAGAAGTTCTGAAAAAATTTAACCTGCCGCCAATTCAAATTGAAAAACTGCTTGATGAACCGGAATTAGAAGCAAAAATTGAAGAACTATTAAAACAAAAAGTTAAAAGTGAAGAAAAGAATGATTAGTATTGTATTTTTTGGAACACCCGATATTGGTTTAAAGTCCCTGGAACATTTTTATAATTCTGATAAATTTGAAGTTCTTGCAGTTGTAACACAGCCCGATAAACCATCAGGCAGAGGACATAAGCTTACGCAGAGCCCGATTAAACGCTTTGCGCTGGAGAAAGGTATTAAAGTATTTCAGCCAAAATCAATCAGAAAAGAACCGGAAATTATTGAAGCATTAAAAGAATTAAAACCTGATTTCTTTGTAACTTTTGCATTCGGTCAGATTCTTTCGCAAGAAGTTCTGGATATTCCTAAATACGAAACAATAAACCTTCATGTTTCATTACTTCCAAAATACCGGGGAGCAAATCCTATACAACGTGCAATTATTAACGGGGATACCGAAACCGGAATATGTACCATGATTACAGAATTAGGGCTTGATTGCGGCGACATTTGCATGAAGCTTCCTATTGAAATTTCTAAAAACATGAATTGTATAGAGCTGTTTGAACTATGCGCTTCTAATTCTCCAGAGCTTTTAGAAAAGACTTTAACTGGAATTAAAGACGGCACATTGAAGCCGACTCCTCAATGCGAAGAAGGACTTTGTTTTGCAGACAAGCTTAAAAAAGAAGAATGCAAAATAGACTGGAATAAGTCTGCTGAGGAAATTCATAATTTAGTTCGCGGGGTTTACAAATGCCCTGGTGCGTTTTTCGAATTTAACGGCAAAATAATTAAGGTTTTGAATACTGAGCCGTTAAATGATGAAACAAACGGCAGCATTGGCGATTTTGTCAGGATTTCAAAGCTCGGAATTGACGTTAAAACAGGCAAAGGACTTTTACGTATTATAAAAATAAAACCTGAAGGTAAAGGCGAAATGCCGGCTTTTGACTGGTATAACGGACTTAAACACTAACTAATATTTTATCGAGCCTTGAAAAAATCTCGTTCAGATTATCAATTAGAATAAGTTCTCCACGCAATCTTGATGCACCTTGAAAACCGTTTAAATAATACGGTATAAACTTTCTGCAGAATTTTACACCGACATTTTCTCCTCTAAACTCGACCTCTTTTTTTAGATGATGTTTTAGCGTTTCAATTTTTTCTTCTAATGTTGGAGGAGGCAAATATTCCCCCGCATTAATATATCTTTCAACTCTATAAAGTAAAGATGGATCACCCAGCGCACCACGCCCTATTGCAATGCCGTCAGCTTCTGATTCTTCCAGACACTGAACAGCGGTTTCTATCGATACAACATCACCGTTTGCAAAAACTGGAATATCAACATTACGCTTAAGTTCTGCAATTTTTTTCCAATCAGCTTTGCCTCCATACATCTGCGAACGGGTACGACCATGAATTGTAATGAAATCAGCCCCTGCTTCCTGCATTTTTTGTCCGTATTCTACAAAATTTAATTCGTCAAATGTATATCCTAAACGGAATTTTACACTCAATGGAATTGAAATTTCAGCTTTAACTGTTCTTACAATTTCTTGAGCTAAATCAACATTACGCATCAATGCACATCCATCTGTGCCTTTTACAACTTTATTAACAGGACAGCCCATATTTATATCAATCATATCAGCATACTTCTGCAGATAATTTGCACATTCTGCAATCATTTTAGGCTTGTGACCGCTTAGCTGATATGAAATAGGAGAATGGTTTTCATCCCTTGCAACAATATCTGTATCCTTAACCTGCGTCAGAGCTTCTGAACTTATCATTTCTGTTGTTAACAAGCAAGTTTTTGAGTATTCTCTTACAAGAGAACGCAATACATAATCAGTTATTCCGGCCATTGGAGCAAGAGATACCCTGCTTGAAATTAAATCCCTAACTTGCATATGGTCTCAATTCTTCCAACCTGCTTTTTGCGTATTTCAAATATTCATCATCCGTTGAGTATGATGAAATAAACTTCTGATAATATTTGAATGCTTCTTTATAATTCGAAAGAGTGTCGTAATCTACAGCAAGCATATAATTAGCTATAGGAAATTCGTTAGAATATTTCAAAACATTTAAGTAATCATTTATAGCAAGTTTTGGCTGCTTCTGCTCATCATAAATCAACCCTCTGTAATAATATGCATAAGCGTTATTTGCTTCTTTTTTCAAAACTTCATTGAATTTTAGAAGCGCCGTTTGGTAATTATTCTTTTCATATAAATCTATGCCTTCGTTAAGAACAGTAAGTGAACCGTTTTGTACGACATAAGAAAGCAATTCTTTTGCATCTGATTGAGGGTTTAGCTGTAAAGCTTTTTTCAAATATGCCTCTGCAAGAGCCCAATTTTTTTGTTCTGAATACAAGTACCCTATATAATAAGGAGTTTCAGTATTATTGGGGTTCAATTTTTCTGCTCGTTTGTAATATTCTATAGCGCTGTTGTAATCCCCCATAGCCTGGTAAGATGCAGCAGCTCCAAGCATAGAATCTTCTGTTGCCGGATTTATTGCGAGGTATTGCTGTACAGCCATTTTATAATCTTTAGCTTCGTAGCTTGAAGATGCAGAGGCTAGCTTCGTAGAAGTTGAATCCTTTTGAACGTTCTGCAGCGTCTTCAAAACAAGATTATTTGCAGGGAATTTTTCTTTTGCTGTGTTTAAAACACTTACTGCATTATTATAATCATCTTTTGAGGCATAACATATTGCAAGGTTTACATACGCATCAACCTTAGAAGAATTTTTTGAAATTGATGATTTGTATGCAGAAATAGCTTCATCAATTTTATTTTCCTTGTGAAGTTTATATGCATAATCATACAATTCATCACTACTGCCGTTTTGAGATAGATATGCAATATATTCCGAAGGACTCATTGTGTCTTTCATTACCATAGCAATTTCATCTTTAGCAGCAGCATTCGAAGGGTCAATTGCCAGAACTTTTTTATAAAGTCCCATTGCAGTCTTGCCATCTCCCATTTCTTTATAAACCTGCGCTTTATATAAAAGAGCCTGAGTATTATTAGGATAGAGCGTTAATACAGAATCATAAGATTGAATTGCTTTCTGGTACTCTTTTCTCTGCTGGAATAAAGTACCGACATTTAATCTTGTTGTAACGTTAGACGGATTAAGCTGTTCAGCTTTTCCATAATAGCTTAATGCCGTTTCAAAATCTCCCTGAGCCTGTTTTATAGCTCCAATATTTGCATTGAGCTCCGCATCACTTGGAGTTTGAGCGAGTTTTTTCAAATAAATTCTTTCTAAAGCGTATAAAACTTCCTGATCGCCTTTAGAATTAGCAAGCGCCTCATTATACTGAACGACAGCTTCGTCATATCGTCCAAGTTTATCAAGAGTTCTTGCATATTTCATTCTAAGTACGCCGTCATTCGGCTTTAAGTCAAGAGCAATTTTATAATAATCAGCAGAACGCGGCTCGTTGCCCAGAAGTTTTAGCAAATCTGCAATTTGCGCATTAGAGTCAGCAGCAAGTTTTTCACTCTGTGCAGCTCTAGAAAACTCATATGCAGCAGCAGAGAAATTACCTGCCGCGCGCAATTCTTCAGCTTCTTTATAACGGGAACCGGCGGTTGTATCAAAACTTATTACCTTTAAACACTGGTTTAAATTTTCTGCAGCTGAGGTTATCATGCCGGCAGAATTCTGAACAGCCTGTTCTTTATTCGGGTATATTTTTAGATAAAATATAGCACTTCTAAAATCATTAGCGGCTTTTTCGTAATTTTTATCCTGATTTGCATAATATGTAGCCCTTGCAAGATAAGCATTTATCAGCCCTATCCTCGCTGAATTATCCAGAAAATTAATTCTCAAAGCTTTTCTGAACTCAACAATAGATGAAGAGTACTGATTCTGCATCAAATAATTTTGAGCGGCTTCATAATGTTCTCCAAAAGCTCCAGCCGGAGCTGCAAAAACATTAGAACTGCCTATGATAGTACATAGTGCTAAACAACAAACTGTCCCTAAAAATTTTTTCTTCATAATAATATATTACTATAATAGTTTTCCAAAGTGAATAAGTGAATTCGGTATTCAAAACTTTTGTCAAATTGTAAATTTTTGTAAAATTTTCTTGACATGACATATCATGATTTTGAAATTTATAGTAGCATGCCATGTATCAACTATCCCCAAATCTCCTCCCAAAATTATTAGAGAAAACTTACACTGACTCAAAATCTGAGTCAGTTTTTATTTTCTTAATATGCACCGGAGCAGACAAAGCAGCTAGCCAAGCAATTCTGTTAATATAGTGGCATTTTCTTCTGCTTTCAAGTTATTAGAAATTTTGTTTCTTTTGATATAAACACGAAGAGCTTCTCTGATTAGTTCACTTCTTGTTCTTTGTTCAGAGCTTGCCACATTATCTACCTTGCTAAGAAAATCGTTAGACATTGAAATTAATACTCTTGCCATGTTTCCTCCTTTATTCAAATAGGCGGAGTAGTTAAGCTTACACATTACCCTTACATTTACCCCTGCAGGACTTTATTATATCATATAAAGAAATTATTACAAGAGTATATCTGTTTTATATTAACAAATTTTAGAAAAGTTTACAAAGCTTTACAAAAAAGGCAATTTTTTATTAGCGTCATACTTTATATATATAAGAGTATAAACAGAGGATATTAATATGTTTCATTATTCAAGTTTAAATTTTGATCTTGCGATGAGCACCCCGAGCGGCTCTATTAATATTCTTTGGAATCAGCTTGGTGAAAAATCAAAAGCTAATTCAATTATGTATATGACACCTAACTTTGACCCTTCAATAGGTTATACATATCCGGAATTCGGTGTATGGGGCAATAATCTTCTGAACCCGATGCTTGCTATTCAGCAAACAATGCAGTCATTCCAGAATGGAAACTGGATGAATGGTATTAATGGCGGCAACTGGTTTAATAATATGCCTTGGAATAACTGGAATAACCCTTGGGGAGGCGGAAACAACGGCGGCAGCACTGCTGGAAACGCTGAATACGATGCTTTAAAAGCTCTTATAAATAAATATAAAGAAATCGGTACAAAAAATAATACTATAAGTCCGGCTCTTTTAGATAAGATTAATGCTGCATTAAATAAATCAGGCAAACCGGAAGAAAAATTAGAAGCATTAAAAGATTTATACAAATCTCTTGATAAAACTAAATTAGAAAAAGCTTTACTGGAATTACCAGAGTATAAAATAATGCTGGACGAAGCTGGTTACAACTTCAACGGCACAAATAAAGAATATGATACAAAGCTCAAAAAAGAATTAAACAGCCTTGAACAGGACATCAAATCAGGAAAAGGCGATTTGCTTGCTCAAATCAGTGCAAGTGAAAACAACGCGCAGATTTTGAGAATTGTAAGCTATTGGAATGACAACCACTCTGCTAAAGAGAACAGAGGTATTATTAGATTAGTTGCTCAACATATTCCAGCAGAAGAAAGTGAAAGAACACTGCATATTGAAGGTGTAAAAAATCTTTCTATGTCTTTAATCAACAAAGTTGAAGACTTCAAGGGCAGTGTTGATGGAAACTTTACTAATTTAGATAAAGCAACAGAAGAATTATCAAAAGCTTTGACTAATGCAACAAAAGCACCTAAAGAATTTACAAAAGCTAACCTTGAAGCTCTTGCAGATAAATTCGACAAACTTTATGCAATGCTCAGAATGATGGAAGCAGAAAGAATTAGAAATACAATAAATACAAAATACAGTTTCCTTAA
This sequence comes from Candidatus Gastranaerophilales bacterium, assembly GCA_900552525.1. Classification (GTDB taxonomy): domain Bacteria; phylum Cyanobacteriota; class Vampirovibrionia; order Gastranaerophilales; family Gastranaerophilaceae; genus CAG-196. Next base: position 10,013 of record UNSK01000005.1, read on the forward strand.
CGACATTTCATCAAGCGACAGAGATATTGTAAACGACGATTTAGTATTAAAATCAACAAAAGAAGATTTAAGAAAAGAAGGCATTTCACTAGACGGCGTTGAAACAGATCCTGTTCCGACAGAAGAAGTTGAAGAAGTTTCAGACATTGACGAAGTAAGTGAAACAGCAGAAGAAAAAGTTGAAAAGTTAGTTGAAAAAGAAAACTTGAAACAAACAGAAAAAGAAGGAGTTTTCCAATCAGTTGTAACTTCATCAAATGAACCTGCACACTTCTATACAATTAAGGACGACAAACTTGTTGAACTTAAGGATGTTAAATCTATTGATAAAGACGGCAAATGCACAATGGCAGACGGCACTACCAAAACACTTGAACAGGTTAAGGCTGATGCAGTAGAAGTTTCTGCCCAGGATATTATTGATTACAACAACACATTAACCCGCGTTGATGAGCTTGTTAAAGCAGGTACACTTGTTAAATGCCAGCAGCAGTTTGGCGGTGCAGTTCTTTATCGTTCAAAAGGCAAACAAGAAGATGGTAATAGACAGTATTTTATCGTTAAAGATAATAAGTTAATGAAATTGGATTGCAAATATGTTACTGCCAATGGAATTGTTGTTGGCAATGACGGCAGCAAAACATCATTCAAAGACTATATTGCAAACGGCAGTTTTTCAACAATAAGCGATTCTAATATTGCAACAGAAGACGAACAGAAAAAGGCTGAAGAACGCAAAAAAGAAGAAGCAAAAACTCAAAAAGAAGAGGAAGAAAGAAAGCTAAAAGAAAAATACGAAAAGAAATTTGAAGTTCATGAAGTTGATGGTGCAGACCAGATTGGTAAAGACATAGCAACTGACTTAATGGGCATTACTGACAAGGATGAATGGGATACTGCAGTTGATAATATAAACAAAATAGATAAAGAAAATGTTTACAGCGTAATAAAAGCCTATGCAGCAGAAGAAGGCTGGGGTACAGATAACATACTTGAACAAATTGCAACAGAATACGGCAGAGAAAAAGAACAGCAGAAAGAATTAATAAACCATATTATCAAAGCTGTACTTGACTATTGCGAACAGTATGGAAGCAACAGCCCGAGCGCATACAAAGAACTTGAGAAATATAAAAATGGAATTACTGATGAAGTATTTAACAGCCCGGAAGACAAGTTAAGAGCTGTTGACCGTTTAATACTCAGGGTATTTGGCATCAGAAACTAATAGATGTAAGGTTTTGGTATTAAAAACAAATATTGCCGGCAAGATAATCCTGCCGGCTTTTTTTTATAACATAATTTTTTCAAGATTTACAACTGCATTTTCTACGGTATCATTAATCACCTGATAATCAAACTTTTTAGAGTTTTCAATCTCAAGTTTAATTGACGCCAAACGTTTCTGTATAGCATCTTCTGTTTCCGTATGCCTGCCTCTCAAACGAGCCTCTAACTCTTCAAGAGAAGGCGGAGCAATAAAAATCAAAACAGCTTCCGGCATAATTTTCTTTACATTGAGCGCCCCTTTTGTATCAATTTCCAGAATCAAATTTTCACCTTTTTTAAGGCACTCTTCTACGAAACTTTTTTTTGTTCCGTAATGATTTCCGGAAAACTCTGCCCACTCGAGAAATTCATCATTTTGTATACAGTTCTTAAACTCTTCCTGTGTTAGGAAGAAATAATTTTCCCCGTGAACTTCCCCCAGCCTCATACCTCTTGTAGTACAGGATACAGAGAGCTTAAAATCCGGATGTTTTTTCAAAAACTCCTTAATAACAGTACCTTTTCCAACACCGGAAGAACCTGATATAACAAACAATCCAGCCATTATTCCTCCGTAAATCCTTTATGTACAGTTGTTTCAAAAGCCATGCTGCCGGAGTTTTCAAGTTTAACCGGTTCTTCTTTTTTGACAGCTTCTATTTTAGGAGCTTTTGATTTAAAATTAGCAATCAAATCCTGCGTAAGCTTAGGCATATCCATTGCTTCTGTACAGATTTCAATATAGCACATTTTATTCATAATTTGTGTGACTTTAAGCGCCTTATCAAAATCATCAGCCGTGCTAACTTTTGTCGACCATACATCACCTTCAAAAACTCTTGCAAACTTCGAATAATTCATCTGCATAATATCATTGAAACAATCTTCCGGAGTTTCAGAAAGTACTCTTTCAATTGTATAGCCCTTATTATTTAAAACAATAACAATAGGTTTAACCCCTCTTCTAAGCATATTTCCAATTTCCATCGCTGTCAGCTGATGCGAGCCTTCTCCTGTAATTAAAATAACTCTTGATTTAGGTTTTGCAAGACAAACCCCGAGAGCAGCCGGAGTTGCCCAACCGATAGAGCCCCATAGGGTTTGTGTTTGAAGTTCAGCTGTAGCAGGGAATTTCATTGGAGCAACACCGTGAGGAATTATCCCAGTTTCTGCAACAATGATATCATTATCTTTTATAAATTCCTGCAAACGCGGATAGATATATTCAGACGTTAATGCGTCTGGGCTGGAGGCTTTGTGTTCATAACCTATTGCAGGTTTTAGGATTTTCATATCCTTTGAATCAACAAGTTTTGTAACCGCCTCAAGAACATCACTCATCTTAACATTATCATATTTTTCACCTTCAACATATGTATGCGTTCCATATATTGCAATCTGATTATTAATCTTATAAGGCAGATTAAACCCGAATGCATTCAAATCAGTATAAACAGGGCCTACTGCAATAAGACAGTCTGTTTCATTAACATATTTTTCAGCCGTAGGATTTTCAAAACCTGCATAGTAACCTCCCAGATAGAGGTCATAATCCATGTCAATGAGATTTGTTCCCATAAGGAAGTTTGTAGTTGGAATTCTTGTTTTTTCAACAAATTCTTTGTACTCAATTCTTGAATCGAAGCGTTTTACGAGCAAATCTCCGAGAATAACAGGTTTTTGTGCATTGTTAATTTTTGCAGCGATTTTGTTGGAAACGAGCCTCAAAGTTTCTTCATCACTAATCCAGTCATAAGAAACCTCTTTGTCAGAAATTTCCATTTTTGCAATATCAAGCGGAACAGCAATGTATACGGGTTTTCTTTCTTTAACAAAAGTTTTTAAAACCCTGTCTATTTCCATTTTCGCATTATCTCTTGTAAGAAAAGCTGCAGCAGCAGTCACATGTTTGTGAGCCTCATAGCATGCGTGATAATCTACATCCTGAAAATTATGATGCACACAGGTTTTATTTTCAATTGTTTTAGTAGCAGGCACCCCAACAATACTTATAACAGGCACATTTTCTGCCAAACTTCCTGCAATAGCGTTCATAGCGCTGAGTTCCCCGACTCCGTAAGTTGTAATTAGCGCACCGTAACCGCGCATTCTTGCGTACCCGTCAGCAGCATAACCGGCGTTAAGCTCATTTGTACATCCAATCCAGCATGTATTCGGATTATTTTCTACTGCGTATAATAAATTAAAGTTATAATCTCCCGGAAGTCCAAAAAATTCGTTAACCCCGAGTTCTTCAAGTTTTTTTACTAAATATTCGGCTGTGTTCATTCTCTTCTCCCTTTAATTTTGAATTAATCGTATCACAGGGAGGGGTAAATGTATATATATTTTTTTTGTATAATATACTTATGGACAAAATTTTTTCTGACAAGATTAATATACTAAAAGCATTGGCAATAGTACTGGTTGTTTCAGGTCATCTGGAATTTCGTTTTTTTGATATGTTTCCGCCGTATTCGTTCCAGCTTGCCTTGTTTTTCTTTATATCAGGAATGCTTTTTAAAGAAAAATATCTGGATAATGTTGCAGATTTTATAAAGCGGAGAGTAAAAAGCCTGCTTCTTCTTTACTTTTTATATTCAGCTTTTTACGCAATAGTAACCATTATTCTGGCAAAGCTTACCGGCAAATTCTGGGGAATGGATTTAAATTTATATAACTTCTTTGTAACCCCATTTTTGAACGGACACCAGTTTGATTTATCCTGCCCGATGTGGTTTGTAACGCAGTTATTCATAACAATGGTGACATTCTTATTTTTGGAAAGAATGTTCAGAAATCTCTCGACAACAAAGAAAAGTATAATATATACCCTTATGGGATTTTCAGCAATCCCTCTTTCTAAAGTTTTTCCGCTGACACCTGTGTTTTTAGTTATTATAAGAACCCTGTTTTCGCTGTTTTTTGTTTATCTCGGTCATTTTTATATAAAAAAAATCCACGGGAATTATAATATCTTTACCCCGAAAATTTTAGGGATTGTTTTATGCTTACAGGCTGTTTTATGGCATTTTAACAGAGATTTTGACCCTGTACACGGAATTGGTTTAAGCTATGTTCTTGTTTGGGCAAGGTTTGACAGCCAGATAATTGTACCGGTTCTTACCAGCATAACCGGAATCTGGTTTTCGTTATTTTTTATAGAGATTACATACAATTATCTTAAAGATATTAAGTTTGTCAGACTTATAGGTGAAAATACTTATCACATAATGGCAAATCACCTTTTTGTAATGTACATAATAACAGCAGTTATATTTAAGCTTAACGGAATTCCTATAAGCGAAAGAAATACACATAATATTTACTGGATTTTTAATCCGGTTCAGAATACATATTTATATTTTATATTAACAATGATAATAACTACTTACACAGGCGTCTTTTTGAAAAGAATTAAGAAGCGTTTGCCTGTTATCAAAGATTTTTAAAAAAATTTTTACGGGTTTACAAAGAGGAGTATATATGTTATTATATATTTAAGCACTATTATTGTATTTTTGTGCTGCGCTGGAGATACATTAAAATATGCAAAACACAGGCTATTTAAGAAGACGACGAGCTGGAGGGTTTACATTATCAGAAATCCTCATCACGCTGGTTATAATAGGTTTTATTGGAGCTTTAGGAGTACCAATGCTCGGACAGAATAAATTAAAAAAACCTGTAGAGGTTATAGGCCGGCACGGCACAATAGAGTGTTTTTGGGATGGCGGCGGTGTAAAGCAGTTCATTTCCAACAATACTGATAATAAAGCCGGTGAGCTTACAGATGCAGCTGATGGCGCCTGTTATTTTACCGCACCTACTGCTAATCTGTTTGTACTACAGGCAGTTGGTGCAGGCGGAGGCGGAGCTGTAGGAATGACAGGAGCTCCATCTTATACAAATGCTACAAAAACAATTAGCGGCAGTATTCCTACCGGTACCGGATTTCTTGCTGCAATAAATGACACCAAAAATGTTCCTGACTGGGTGAGAAAAGAATGGAATAAACAATGGACAAGTGAATCAAAATGGATTAAATATACACTAGAATCTCCTATTGGAGGTTCCGGCAGGGCATATTGCGAACCAAGACGTGTCGACTGGAATGACGGCTCTGGTTATAATAAATGTGCTGATTACTGTACAACAAACCTTGCAGAAACCTGTCCTCCAGAATGTCTAAGTAATTTAGTTGCAGATGGGGGAAACTCAGGATATGGTGCCAAATATGTAGTTAAAACAAAATTAGAATATGATCCGGAAGGGCAGCAGGATAGTGTTGTTTTCAACCCTACATATGACGAAACAACACTGACAATAGGAACTAAAGAGGCCAAGCTTTTAGCCAGTGGTGCAGGAAAAAATGGTCAAGGTAATTATCCCTATGAAGGCGTTGCAACTCCTGGCTCAAAAGGTGATGATATTCCTTTAACTACAGGCTCTAATAAGTATTTCTCTCTATCAGGGATGAAAGTTTACGGAACGCCTACAAAAACCTCTTTTCAGGCAGGTGGTACAGCTACAGAACATGATTGTTCCAATATGGCTGGTTCTTTCGCAAAACGAGGTTCAATCTCCGGCGGTAATCCAAGTTCTATTTCATTCTATACCCAATCTCTTGCAATAAACGCAAACTATGGTGTAGCCGGTTCTCCGGGAAGTGCAGAGATGAGAATTCTTGAAAAACTACCTGCTGAAACACAGTTCAAATTAGTACCTGCCCAAAGTAACAGCGGGTCTAATACAGAATCTACAATTTATATAAAAAACAAACAAACCGGTGCCTGGGAAGTATTTATGCGTGTTTCCTCCGGAGCAGACGGCTGGGGCGGAAAAGAAATAATTGCTGTTGAAGAAGGCGATTTACCATTCCCTAAAGCATACTATCCAGATGCATTTAGACCATCTACACCTGAGCTGTCGATTTCATCAGGAGCTGGATACACCAGTTATCTTGCTAAAAACAATTTTTCACCGGGAGCATCAGGAGCCGGAGCACATCCTATAGTTACACATGTTAGCGGTAATGCATCACACATTATTAATGGCGTTACAACAGGTAATGAGAGTTTAGCGCCAATATCAGGTGCAAGTGCTTGCTATGACGGTTCAGAAAGTACTACCGGAACCTGTGGCAGCGGTAATACAAGCGGTAATCCAGGAGCAGTGATAATATCATGGTAAAAAAAGGTTTTTCTTTAGCAGAAGCACTTGTTGTAATGGCGATTATATCAATATTCTTCGCTGCTGCGTCTAAAATTATAACAACAAGACCAAAACCGCCAAAACAGGTTAACCAGCACGGCTATTACGAATGTTACTTAAATGTTTATCAGACTATAAATGCAGCCGGACAACAAGTAACAGTCAGCCGTCCGACACAGAGATATGTTAGAAATAATGTTGCAACCGCTGCTGAAGAAGTTTCTTGTTCCTTTGAACCGCCAAATGGAATTGCATTCTATAACATCAATTCATATGGTCCGGTATTCCACTCAAGTTTTGAACCTAATATTAAAAATACAATACAAATTACATTCACCGGTGCAGGTATAATACTTAAATCAGACACCGGAACATTAGACTTGCAGAGTAATTCTACACAAGAGAATGTAAAAATGTTTCTTAATACTTTATATCCTGATTCTCATATTTATAACAATGGAAATATAAGAGCAGGCGTAATAATTAGTTGGTAAGCATTATAAGAGGACTCAAATGAAAAAACTTAAATTAAAATCCGGTTTTACATTAGTAGAGTTAATGGTATTTTTTATATTCATATCATTACTTATGGCAGCTGCAACACCTATCATAACAAAGCGTGTTAAAAATCTGCCTATAAAAATTCACCACGGCAAGTTTGTATGCTATGGCGACAGGTATGAATATTACAATGCAACCAAACTGATTTCATCCGGAGCTGGATGCAAATTTACACCACCCAAAAGAGCTACTTTATTTAAAATAGAATTAGTTGGCGGCGGTGCCGGCGGTTACAGTTATACTCAGTTTTGGGAAGATAATGATACAAGAACCGGCGGATATGATTTAAAAAGCGGACATTATGGAGATGGCTATACTGACCCTACTGATGGTCAGCTTCGTTATATATTAGAAAATGCTCCATTTACATGGGCTACAAAATCTACAGGCGGCACTTCCGGGGAAAGCGTTACCATGAGTTATGTTGGTATCGGAAGCCCTCATATTTCAATACAGGGTTCTTGCCAGGGAGATTGCTGGTCTGATCACTACGGCCCTTGGTATGATTGTATTAAGACAAGAAAAGTAAAAAAACAAACAGGCACAGATGAAGAAGGTAACCCTATATATACAGAAGTAGAAGAACAATATGAGTCTACTTGTCGTGATTGGCTTACTGATAATCCGGATAATTTAATTTTATGCTCAACTTGCAGCAACTATCGTTCAGAAGCAAATAGCCTTGCATCTGAGATAAGCAGCCAGAGAACTTGCAGTGCAGGAGATGAATGGTGCTATACTATTGCAACTTCCGGTTTTATTTCAGGTTATCAATCTCAAGCAGCTGCTATAGGCGGTTCTGACAACACCGGAGTTCTAGCCGACTTCGGGGCAGGAACTTCTGAGTCAGGAGATGCTGAAAGAGGCGGTTATGGCCTTGGAATGTATATCGAGGGAAAAGTTGATTTCAAAGATTATAAAAATGGCGGTAAAAAAGTTGAGAATTCAGAAGTTCGCAGCTATTTGAGCCAATTATTCGGTACTAGTTATCAAAAAGGTACAACAAGTGCCAGTGGAAGCTGCGGCGGCTGGGGATACAACGAAACTAAAAAAAGCACAGTTTCATTCGGCTCACATGACTTAATGGGTGAGAATGGTAACGATGTGCTCCATTATAATGCCCTCAAAGGCTGGGAAGCTTGTGCTACTAACTGTAGAAGAGCTAAAGGCGGCAGAGGCGGCTGGATTGATGATAATTACAGTACTATAACAGGAAGCTACTCTGATAGTTCGCCGATTCAGAGTGATAAAGATGCACAAGGTATTTGCGGACATGTTAATGGGCCTTACGCAGTAAAAGAAGGTAACGCAAGCGATAGAATACCTAGCGTTACAACAAAAACAGAGCTTAATGTAAGACACCATCAGGTTGGAAACGGCGGCGGTTCAGCTTCTTATAAAGTTGCCTATGTTTCAAGCCTTGCTGATGATTGCGTATTCAATGTTTCCAGCGGCGGTCCGGCCATTAATGAAAGCATTTCTGACTCACAGCTTGATGATTTACATAACAGCCTGACAACATCGCTTGTATGTAATGAGGGAACGCTGCGTTTGGATGCTGAAGGCGGTTATTATAACAAATCGTTTACTCAAAAAGATTACGCAGGATTTGACTATCTAACACCGGATGGTGAATCTACAGCACCGGGCTCATTTACAACATCTGCAGAAGGAGGCACATCTCCATACAGCCCTAAAGATGTATTTACAAAATACATTCTAGGCAGCAGCGGATTTGGTGCCGGCGGAAGCGGAAGTAAAATCGTAGACGGTTGTACAAAACCTTGGGGCGAATACTGGATTAATAGAGTATACGGCTCAAGCGTTGATAAAACATCGCATCACCAAATTCCGCGTACTGAATGCGATGAAAAGGCACAAATTAGTACAACTGGAGGCAGCAGCGGCTCTGCCGGTGTAATTATAATCTCATGGTAAAAAAGAAAGGTAATAATTTATGAATAATAAACAGGGTTTTACTTTAGGTGAAATTGCAATCACAATTGCAGTAGTCGGGTTTCTGGCAGCAATGTTTCTGCCGATGATTAAAAATGCAATACCAAATCAGGAACAGTTAATGTTTAAAAAAGCTTATTACCTGACAGAAAGAAGCGTTTCGGAATTGGTTAACGATGAAGATTATTATCCTGAAATTGACGATGATGTTGACGCAAAACAATACTTCGGCAATACTGTAAAAGTTGTATCACAGGGCAGACAATACGAAGGAACTACAAAGTTTTGCGAATTGTTTGCTATGAGGCTTAATAAAGCATCTGACGTTGACTGTAAAGCAAAAACATTTACCAACGGTGCTAATCCTGTAGGAACATTGACCGCTGCTGATGGTATTGTTTGGATACTTCCGGTAAGCAACTTTGCAAACGAAACTACTGCAGAAAAGATTTATCTGGATGTTAATGGCAACAAAAAGCCAAACTGTTTCTATGACAAGGATAAATGTAAAACTCCTGACAGATTTACTATAAAAGTTTATCAGGACGGCAGGGTTGAAGCTGACGGAACTATGGAAATAGAATATCTTAATAAGATTAATATCAGCAAAGATAGTAAGGCTGAAACATCAAAAGTCAAACAAGATTTAGGATACTAATAATATGAAAAATATAAAATTCGGATTCACTCTGGGAGAAGTGTTGTGCGCACTGGGCATTATCGGAATATGTACTGCTCTTGCACTTACAACAATGAAACCTGCGGAGAAAAAAGCCACTAAATATCTGTATATGAATGCTTATAACTCGTTAGAAAAAGCATATTATAACTCTGTACTTATTGGTAAAAATCCATTCAGGGAAGAACCGGATGAAACCGGAAATGTGCTGATTCACTCAGATACAGAAGATACGGGTACACAGCTTCTATGTGAAGGTCTTACGACTTATATTAACACTGCTACTAATAAAAAAGATGCGGACGACGATTTCAGTACAACCTGCTCGTCTACCAAGCTTACAAGCGAGATGGCTGAGCCGGAAGATTTTACTGATGATAATGTGCAATTTATAGCATCAAATGGTATGAAATTTTATATCAGTAAATTAATAACAAAAGATGACTTAAAATTCTACCTTGTATTTGTTGATATAAACGGTTCTAAAAAACCTAATTCAATTGAATATACCTACAAATTTACTCATATAGAAAGTGAAAAAAAGGCAGAAAAGAACAGAATAGAACCGGATATTTACGCATTTGCAATTCTTGACACAGGAAGAATATGTCCGATTGGTATTCCTGAATATGATTCAAATGTATTAACGGCAAGATTTGCATATTTTACGGATTCCGGCGATCCTCTCTACACGCATAAATCTATGGCATATTATCAGGCTAAAGGCGCTGCGTGGGGATATTACAGCGGAACAAAACCTGATCCGATGGAATACAATCCTGATGAACCGTTTACAATGAACGATGCTATAAGAGCTGCTATAAATTCCGGAAGCAAAATTGTTAGTGATTTCCCTGACTTAAAATCTCTTGAACCGTCGTCGCTTTCAGGCTCAGCACCTTATCACTGCTCTAATGAAGACCTCGAATCATGTTATATATTCCTTGATGAATACAGACAGTAAAGTAGCAAATTCATAATTACGCACCTTTCTATATATAGAAAGGTGCGTAATTATGAATATAAACCCGATTAATAATACACAGACTAATTTTAATGGATATCTTAAGTTTAAAACCGGAAGATATGTTAACACAAAAAACATAACAACTGTTTTATATGATTATCCTGATCTTGTCGCAAACGATAAATTTCATTCCTCAGCATTCTTAATGTCAGATGGACTCAAATATATTATTAAATATTTGAGCAAACCAAAAGCTACACTTATAGAGAACATTATTAACGCCGACAAAGACCATAAAACAATTGTGGAGATTGATGCGCAAATCGTAGCAATGGACCATAAAGCCCAGTTGTTTGAAGAAATGCAGAATCAAAATATGAACCCGTATATTCCCCAAAAGTAGTCCAACTTAAAATGTTAATGCTATAATCATGCTATGACAGACAAAATCGTTATTAAAGGAGCAAGAGAACATAACCTGAAAAACGTTTCTCTGGAAATTCCTAAAAACGAATTAGTAGTTTTTACCGGTGTTTCCGGCTCGGGGAAGAGTTCACTAGCTTTTGATACAATTTTCGCAGAAGGACAGAGAAGGTATATTGAGAGCCTCTCTACTTATGCCCGCCAATTTTTAGGACAGATGGATAAGCCGGATGTTGATTACATCGACGGGCTTACTCCTGCTATTTCTATTGACCAGAAATCAACAAGCAACAACCCGCGCTCAACAGTAGGAACTGTTACTGAAATTTATGATTATTTAAGGCTTTTATATGCCAGAATCGGAACGCCTTACTGTCCAAAGTGCGGCAAACCCATACGGCCACAGACAATTGACGAAATTGTCGACAGTATTCTTAAACTGGAAACGGGAACTAAAATACAAATCCTTGCTCCTATAGTTAAAGGTAAAAAAGGTGAATTTCAATCTCTGTTTGAAGAATTGAGGCAGGAAGGTTTTGTTAGAATTAAGGCTGACGGAGAGGTTTACAATCTTGATGAGGATGAAATTAAGCTTGCAAAGACAAAAGCACATACAATATCCGTTGTTGTAGACCGCGTTGTAGTCAAACCGGAAGCACGCTCAAGAATTGCTGACAGCGTTCAAATAGCACTCCAAAAAGCTGACGGACTCTGTCTTATTGATGTAATCGGTGCAGAAGAATTAATATACAGTGAAAAGCTTGCATGTCCGGATTGTAACCTAAGTTTTGAGGAATTAACTCCGCGTATTTTCTCTTTCAATGCTCCTTACGGCGCCTGCGATAAATGCGGCGGGATTGGTGTCGATTTCAAAATCGACCCTGATTTGGTTATACCCGATAGGAATAAATCAATAAAAGAAGGTGCTATTTATCCGTGGAGTAAATCTTCAACCGGATACTACGATGATGTCCTTAAAGCTGTACAGGAAGCGTATAAAATGGATTTTGACATCCCGTTTAAAGAACTTCCGCAAGAACATCAAGACATTATCTTATACGGCTCTGATGAGCGTATACCAATGCGTATTAGAGAGTTTGGGAGCAAAAGATACAGAACAAGTCTGCAAAAATTCATAGGTGTTATTCCATTCCTCAGGAAACATTACAATGTTGACAGCGAATACTGGAAAGCCGAAATAGAAAAATATATGGTTACAACACCTTGTGAAAAATGCGGCGGAGCAAGGCTTAAACCATTCCCCCTAGCGGTTAGAATTAACGGTATTAATATTTACGAATTCTGCCTCATGCCGGTTGATAAAGCTTATGAATTTGTAACAGATTTATACTTAACACTTTCTGATTTTCAGATGAAAATCGGAAAACAGATTTTAGATGAGGTGCGCGCAAGGTTAAAATTCCTCTGCGATGTCGGACTTAATTACCTGAACCTTGCGCGCACCTCTGGAACACTTTCCGGAGGAGAAGCTCAGAGAATCAGGCTCGCTACACAAATCGGAAGCGGACTGTCTGGTGTTCTTTACGTTCTGGACGAACCTTCAATAGGACTGCACCAGCGTGATAATGACAGGCTTATCAAAACCTTACTGAAACTCCGAAATATGGGAAACTCGCTTATTGTAGTCGAACACGATGAAGATACAATAAGAAATGCAGATTACATTGTAGATATCGGCCCTAAAGCAGGAGTCAACGGCGGAAATATTATTGCTCAAGGATGTGTAGAAGATATTATTAAAGCGTCTGACTCCATCACCGGACAATATTTGAGCGGTGAACGAAATATTCCTGTACCTAAAAAAACAAGAGAAGGTAATGGAAATTATCTGCAGGTTAGAAACGCACATCTCAACAACCTCAAAAATATAGATATTGATATTCCTCTCGGAAAAATCGTTGTATTAACAGGGGTTTCTGGTTCTGGTAAATCCACACTTATGCAGGATTTGATTTATGAATACGCTGTTCACAAGCTCAGAAAGAACCGGCCGAAACCTCAGGGCGTTGACGAAATATTAGGATTTGAGAATCTTGATAAAATAATCGATATTGACCAGTCGCCAATCGGAAGAACTCCGCGTTCAAATCCGGCAACTTACACAGATGTTTTCACTCCTATAAGAGAACTTTATGCAAAAACAAATGAAGCTAAAATGCGAGGCTATAAACCCGGCAGATTCAGCTTTAACGTAAAAGGCGGAAGGTGCGAAGCCTGTTCCGGCGACGGTGTATTAAAAATCGAAATGAACTTCCTCTCTGATGTTTACGTCAAATGCGATGTCTGCAAAGGAAAACGCTATAACAATGAAACATTAGAAGTTAAGTACAAAGGTAAAACTATTGCAGATGTTTTGGAAATGAGCGTAAAAGAAGCTTACGAATTTTTCGAAAATATACCGCAGATTGCTAACAAATTAAAAACACTTGTTGATGTCGGTCTGGATTATATTAAGCTCGGGCAAAGCGCCACAACACTCTCTGGCGGAGAAGCACAACGAATTAAGCTGGCTTCTGAGCTCAATAAACGAGCAACCGGAAAGACTCTTTACCTTCTTGACGAGCCTTCTGTAGGATTGCACTGGTATGATTTGGATAAATTAATTAAAATTATCCAGCAGCTTGCTGATAATGGAAATACAATTTTAATCATTGAACACAACCTTGATTTAATAAAAATTGCAGACTATATAATTGATCTCGGGCCTGAAGGCGGTGATATGGGCGGAAATATTGTTGCCTGCGGAACACCGAGAGAAGTTGCCAAAAATCCAAACTCTTATACAGGACAATATTTGAAGCAGTTTTTTCAGAAATAATGTATAATAATATCAATGAACGAAACTTTAAAAGAAACAATCAAGCTTGTTCCCGACCAGCCGGGCTGCTATCTTTATTATGATAAAGAAGGTGAAATTATTTATGTCGGAAAAGCTAAAAACCTTAAGCGGCGCGTTTACAGCTATTTCCATAAACAGCATGACAGCGTAAAAACAACTGTGCTTGTTTCACAAATTGAAAAGCTTGAATACATTATTACTGATTCAGAAGTAGAAGCGCTGATTTTAGAATCACATCTGATTAAGAAGCATAAGCCAAGATATAACGTACTATTAAAAGATGATAAGAAATATCCGTACTTTCTTATTACAGATGAAGATTTCCCGCGCATTCAAGTTGTGCGAAAAAAGAATTTAAATCCAGATAAGGGAAGATTCTACGGGCCTTACACTGATGTGGGTGCAATGTACGCAACACTTGATTTCTTAAAAAAACTTTTTCCCTTAAAACAATGCAAAACTCCTAAATTCTCAAACCGCCCATGCCTGTACTACCATATTGGAAAGTGTCTTGCTCCCTGTCAGGGAAAAGTTACACCGGAGGAGTATCAGAAACTTATACATCAGGTTGAGTTGTTCCTAAGCGGTAAACAGACAGAGTTATTAAAACAAATTCAGGAACAAATGCAGAAATATGCAGATAGCGAACAGTTTGAAAAGGCTGCAAAAATGCGTGACAGCTATCTTGATTTGCAAAAAACGCTTGAAAGGCAGAAAGTTGTATACGAGAACACGAAACTTAATGAAGATATTATTGCTGTTCTTTATGAAGACGGAATTCTCGCAATCGTAATAATGATGATTAGAGAAGGAAGACTTATTGATAAAAAAGACTTTACTTATTTTGTTGATAATATTGACAAGACAGAATACTTTGAAACATTTTTCAGGGATTATTATACCGGACTCAAGCTGGGATTTCCGGACAAAATCGTTTCTAAAGAACTTGAAGAAATCGGAGATAAATCACTCTACGAAGACTGGTTGAAAATCATTTCCGGTAAAAAAGTTACAATTAATTATGCCAAGACAGGTAAATACAGAGAGCTTGCAGAGCTGGCAATAAAAAATGCAGGAAATTTATTAGAAACAGCAAAACTCAAAAAGATGGCACAAATAAGGGATGATTTTAACGAAGTCGGCTCTTATCTTGCCGAAAAACTGCACCTTTCAAATTTTCCCAACAGAATTGAATGCTATGATATTTCTCACATTCAAGGTACAAACACAGTCGCTTCAATGGTAGTATTTCAGAACGGACTGCCGAAAAAAACTGCATACAGGAAGTTTAAAGTACGCTCAACAGAAGGTAAACCGGATGACTTTTTATCAATGAAAGAAGTTTTATCACGCAGACTTGCAAGATTAGGAGAGCCTAAGTGGGAAAAGCCTGATTTGATTATTATTGACGGAGGAAAAGGCCAGCTTTCAAGCGTTATGCAAATTGTTGAAGGCTTGGGAATTAAAGTTGGAAAGGACGGAATTGACTTTGTATCGCTTGCAAAACGGGAAGAAGAAGTGTTTCTCCCGCATCAGTCAGAATCAATCCTGCTTCCGCGCGACTCAAACGCACTTTACCTTATCCAAAGGATAAGGGATGAAGCACATAGATTCGCAATAACTTTCCACAGAGAACGCAGAAGTAAAAGCGCTGTAGGTAAGAAAGATTAATAATCTTTTCTTACAGGGATATAACAAAACTCCGGAGTTAGTAAGCTGTAAATAAATTTTATAAAATTAAGCATAATAATCTAATCCTTTATTATTTTTATTTTGTAATCTCTGAGCTTGCGCTTTAATAGTTTTAGCCTGCGCAGCAACCCTGTAGTCCTGCGGCGATGGATCTGCCGGCGCCATTGCAGAATTTATAACAGTGTTTGCATTGTCAATAGTACGTTTTGGATTTTTTGGATTTAAAACCGGCATTTTGATTGAAACATGTCCTCCCACAGGAATTCCCTGTGCGTTTTTTTCAATAACTATAGCACCTGCTAAAGCTCCTCCTGCTCTTTTATGAGCTGCTTCGTGCGCATAAATTTTATCGAAGTTCCTCTTGATTAAAGTCTGTTGTTGGTTTTTTATAGCCGGAATATTCATGAAATTCATAAATACACATCTCCTTACTACATAGTGTATATTATACACGTTTTTTTATACTTTGCAAGTACTATTTTTTAAATCCATCTCTGCAAGCATTTCCAAATCTTCCGCGGCATCTGCGCCTTTAGTTGTAAGGTAATCTCCCGACAGCATTCCGTTAATTCCAGCTCTAAACCCGAGCTCCTGCATTTCTTTTGAAAGTCTTGAAGTCCTTCCGCCGGCATAACGTAAAATCACTTTGGGAAGCAGTATTCTAAAAACACAAATAGTCCTTATAATCTCTTCTTCAGTAATCTTATCCTCATAACTTTCCAGAGGTGTTCCTTTAATAGGATTAAGAATATTTATCGGTACTGTTTTGGGATTAAGCTCTGCTAAAGAAAGTGCCATCTCTAATCTGTCTTCCCTTGTTTCCCCCATGCCGAGAATTACGCCGGTGCAGGCTTCAATACCATTTTTCATAAGTAATTTTACAGTATTTATTCTATCCTCGTAATTATGCGTTGTACAAATTTCTTTATGATAATTTTTTGAAGTATTTATATTGTGATTAAATCTTTCTACACCAGCCTTTTTAATTTGCTTTATCTGCTCTTCAGTAAGAAGCCCCAGTGAAGCGCAGCAATGTATACCATCAATAGAAGCTACTGCTCTTACCATTTCTAAGATTTTCTCAAAATCCCTGCCGGACTCACTTCTCCCAGAAGTCACGATGCAGAATCTTGAAGCCCCGTTTTCTTTTGCTCTGAGTGCCGCAGATTTGACATCTTCTACATCCAGAAGAGGATGACACTTGATTTCAGCATGATTATGAATACTTTGAGAGCAGTACTTGCAGTTCTCTCCGCATTTGCCGGTTCTTGCGCTTATGATTGAACAAACTTCAACCTCATTTGTAAAATTTGATTTTGTCACTTGCTCTGCCATCTCTACGAGTTCGTTCAAATCCATATCATATAATTTTAATAATTCCTGTTTATTCATAATATAATTCCTCCACCTAATACAATATCTCCGTCATAAAGCACAACTGACTGCCCCGGTGCAATAGATTTCTGCATATTTTCAAATAAAACTTCTATATTACCTGAATCTAAAGGCTTTACTCTCACATTTGCCGGACTTTGAGTCGAACGAATCTTCGCCTGACAAGATATTTCTTTTTCTAATTTATCAATCGCAATCCAGTTTAAATCAACTGCTGTAAGCCTGTCAGAAAAAATTTTATCTTTGAACCCTACTACAACTTCGTTGGTGTCCTTCCGTAATTCAATGACATAAAGAGCTTCTGAAGAAGAAATTCCAAGCCCTTTTCTCTGCCCTATTGTATAATTCCATATTCCCTGATGCTCACCCAAAACTTTACCGTCTGTGTCAACGATGTTTCCGGGCTTTGGGTCAACTCCGAGTAGTTCATTGTAATCACCTTCATAAAAGTCCTGCGAATCCGGCTTGTCAGCAACCGCCAATCCACACTTCTCTGCTCTTTTTCTGATTTCTTCCTTTGTATAATCTCCTAGAGGAAGCAAAATATTTTTAAGCTGTTCCTGCTTCAGGCGATAAAGAAAATAAGATTGGTCTTTTTTAGGATTTTTTCCGCGCTTCAGAATATAACGCCCGTCTTCTTCTTCAATCCTTGCATAATGACCGGTTGCAAACTTATCAAACTCAATACCGTTAAGTCTTGCTATCCGGGGCAATACATCAAACTTTATCAGAGAATTACACCATACACAAGGGTTTGGCGTACGTCCTGAAAGGTATTCTTTCTTAAATTTTTCTAGCACAATTTCATTATATTTTTCTACACAGTCGAAAACATAATAATCTATTCCGATTTGATTGCAAATATTTCTTGCTGCCTCAATATCTTCTTTCTCGTCCGGACCGTAACAAGCTCCTCCGCACTTGTAACTTGTAGTTGTATTCAATTTACCCCTGTATATAGCCATTGTTACGCCAATTACTTTGTGCCCTTGTTCTTTAAGCATTAAAGCTGCCGTTGAAGAGTCTACTCCGCCGGACATTCCTACAAGTATATTCAAACCTTTGCTCCTTCCATCATTCGATTTATACATTTATATGCTTTTTCTTGAATTGACCGCTCTATTTCAATTTCATTCTGTTCCGTTTTTAAAACATTATAAATATCTTCCAGAGAATTCCATTTCATATTTGTACAAATAATGTCATCACGAATCATATAAAATTCTTTTTCGGGCAAATCTCGTTTAAGTCTGTCATAAACACCTTTTTCCGTAGCAATTACAAACCGCGTATTGCTTGACTTGCTTGCATATTCCATAATCTCTTTGGTTGAACCGACAAAGTCTGCCAGCATTGATACCGCGGTGTGACATTCAGGATGAGCTAGAATCTTAGCTTCCGGATATTTGATACGCGCGGTTTCAATATCCTCCGGCCGAATACGTAAATGCGTAGGGCAGAAGCCGTTATATGTAATAACTTTTAAATTACCAATCTTCCTCTCAATCCATTTGCCAAGATAAGCGTCAGGAAGAAACAAAATCTTTTCTGCCTTAAGACTTCTAACTACATCTAGCGCATTTGAACTTGTACAGCAAATATCGCATTCTGCCTTGACTTCAGCTGTTGAGTTAATATAGCATACAGCAGGAACACCAGGATATTTTGCTCTAAATTCTCTTAATTGACTTAACCCGATCATATCAGACATAAAACATCCAGAATTCATATTCGGAAGCAAAACCTTCTTATCCGGATTAAGAAGTTTTGCTGACTGCGCCATAAAATATACTCCCGCAAAAACTATAATATCAGCATTTGTTGTAGTTGCCTTTTTACTCAAATAAAAAGAATCTCCTACAAAATCCGAAACCTCATCAAGTTCTACAGGCTGGTAGCAATGAGTAAGAATTACCACGTTTTTCCTTCTTTTTAATTCATTTATTTTCTGTATATAATCCATTCTTCGCCTCGTGTTATGGTATACCATAAAATTTATTATATACCAGAAATAATTTTATGGTATATTATTCTTATGAAAGAATTAACAAAAAGTCTTGGAAATTATCTTCTTGCAATATATGAACTCGTGGAAGAAAATAATGCAGCACGGGTTCGTGATGTTTCCCAAAAGATGAATATCGGAGCTGCGTCTACCTCAGAAGCAGTTAAGCTGCTAGCTAAAAAGGAATACATAAATTACAGACCTTACGGCTTAATAACTCTTACATCTAAGGGCAGTCTGGCTGCAAGAAAAAAAATAGAACGCCATAAAACAATAGAAAACTTTTTAACTAGTGTTCTTTTGCTAGATAAAAATTATGCAGATGAACTTGAATATTCGATGCCAGACGAAGTTCTGGAAAAATTTGTCGGCTATCTGACATTTATGCAAAACTGTTCCTGCAAAGAACCTAAATGGATAAAAAGTTTTCAGCATTACATAAAAGAGGGTAAAATGCAGAGTAAGTGCATTGAATGTATGAGAAATGGCAGCAGCTGCTGCAGCGGATGTAAAACTTAATAAAATCTTAATAAATGTTGTATAAACAACTGTACCATATTTTATTTACGGGGTATAATAGAATTAAAGATAGTAATAGTATGCTGTCTGACATGACAGCAAAGGATAAGGAGATTAAAATGTCAGAATTAACATTAGAAAAACAATCTTCTACAACAGATTTCGTAGGCGGCAAATGGCAGTCAGAAATCAATGTAAGAGATTTTATCCAAAAAAACTACACACCTTATGATGGTGATTCTAGCTTCCTGGCAGGTCCTACTGAAGCTACAACTAAATTGTGGCAGGAATGCTGCGAATTGTTCAAAAAAGAACGCGAAAACGGCGGTGTACTTGATATGGATACAAAAATTGTTTCTACAATCACTTCACACGGTGCCGGCTATATTGACAAGAGCTTAGAAAAGATTGTCGGCGTTCAGACTGATAAACCTCTAAAACGTTCTCTTCAACCGTTTGGCGGTATTAGAATGGCTGAAACTTCTTGCAAATCATATGGTTATGAAGTAGATCCAGAAGTTACAGAAATTTTTACAAAATACAGAAAAACTCATAACCAGGGCGTATTCGATGTTTACACCCCTGAAATGAGAAAAGCCCGTCACGCAGCTATCCTTACAGGTCTTCCTGATGCTTACGGACGCGGACGTATCATCGGTGACTACAGAAGAGTTGCACTCTATGGTATTGATAGATTAATCGAAGATAAAAAAGAACAACACGCTTCTTTAGACGGCGAAATGACTCCTGATAAAATTCAATTAAAAGAAGAAATTTCTGAACAAATCAGAGCTCTTCAAGAAATGAAAGAATTAGGACAAGCTTATGGTTTTGATATTTCTCAACCAGCTAAAAATGCTCAAGAAGCTATCCAGTGGTTGTACTTCGGTTACTTATCAGCAGTAAAAGAACAAAACGGCGCTGCTATGAGTATCGGTAGAACTTCTACTTTCTTAGACATCTTTATTGAAAGAGATTTAAGAAACGGTGTTATTACTGAAGAACAAGCTCAAGAAATGATTGACCACTTCATCATGAAGTTAAGATTAGTTAAATTCGCTAGAACCCCTGAATACAATTCATTGTTCTCCGGCGACCCTACCTGGGTAACTGAATCTATCGGCGGTGTTGGTATTGATGGACGTCACATGGTTACTAAGAACTCTTTTAGATACCTTCATACTCTTGAAAACTTAGGTACTGCTCCTGAACCAAACTTAACAGTATTATGGTCTAAGAGATTACCTCACAACTTCAAACAATACGCTGCTCACATCTCTATCACAACTTCATCTATCCAGTATGAAAATGATGATATGATGAGAGTTACACACGGTGATGATTATGCAATTGCTTGCTGCGTATCTTCTATGGTTGTCGGCAAAGAAATGCAGTTCTTCGGAGCTCGTGCTAACCTTGCTAAATGCTTATTATACGCTATTAACGGCGGTGTAGATGAAAGATTAAAAGAACAAATCGGACCTAAATACAGACCAATCACTTCTGAATACCTTGATTTCGATGAAGTTATGTCAAGATATGAAGATATGATGGAATGGTTGGCTGGTTTATATGTTAATACATTAAACTGCATTCACTATATGCATGACAAATACTGCTACGAAAGATCTCAAATG
Organism: Candidatus Gastranaerophilales bacterium; assembly: GCA_900552525.1. GTDB lineage: Bacteria > Cyanobacteriota > Vampirovibrionia > Gastranaerophilales > Gastranaerophilaceae > CAG-196. The sequence continues at coordinate 31,190 of UNSK01000005.1, forward strand.
GCTCTTCATGACAGAGATGTTAAGAGATACTTCGCAACAGGTATTGCTGGTCTTTCAGTTGTAGCTGACTCACTTTCTGCTATTAAGTATGCAAAAGTTAAAGCTATCAGAGATGAAGACGGCATCGTAGTTGATTACGAAGTTGAAGGCGATTATCCAAAATACGGTAACAACGATGACAGAGTTGACCAATTTGCAGTAGATATCGTTAAGAAATTCATGAATATGATTAGAAAACACTATACTTATAGAAATTCTATTCCTACAATGTCTATCTTAACAATTACTTCAAACGTTGTTTACGGTAAAAAAACAGGTAATACTCCTGATGGCAGAAAAGCAGGAGTACCTCTTGCTCCAGGTGCTAACCCAATGCACGGACGTGATTCTCACGGTGCAGTTGCTTCATTAGCTTCAGTTGCTAAACTTCCGTTCAACGATGCTCAAGATGGTATCTCAAATACTTTCTCTATCATACCTAATGCTTTAGGTAAAGATGAAGTATTCATGGGCGATTTGGATATCCAACTCGACTGCGGATGCTGCGAAGGTACTTGCCAATAAGGGTAAATATAATTTTAGCTGGTAGGTTTATCCTACCAGCTTGAATATAATAGAAAGGAACAATAAAATGACAACTCAACAAGAAGAAAATTTAATAAATCTTTTAGACGGTTATGTTGAAAAAGGCGGACATCACCTTAACGTAAACGTATTTAACAGAGAAACATTACTTGATGCACAAGCACACCCAGAAAAATATCCTCAACTTACAGTAAGAGTGTCAGGATATGCAGTAAACTTCATCAAATTAACAAAAGAACAACAAGATGATGTTATTTCAAGAACATTCCATTCACAACTTAGTGGAAATTCTTGCGGCTGCTAGTCATGGGTAAATAAGAAAGAATAGAAAAATGCGATTGAACATTCTGTTCAATCGCATTTTTCTTACATAAATCTATTGTGTTCTTTTTCCCATTCTACCGACGTCATGCGCCCGTGGCCAGGATAAATCAATGTTTCTGGAGGTAAAGTAAAAATCTTATTTTTTATACTTTCTACTATTTGTTCAAAATCTCCACCTTCTAAATCACAGCGTCCTACACTTTCTCTAAAGATTGTATCACCGGAGAAAAGTTTACCATCTGTAAGATAACATACACCGCCTTGAGTATGCCCCGGAGTATGAATGACCTTAATTTCTGTGTCACCTAGTTTAATTATGCCCCCATCTGTTACAAAGATATCAATATTTGGAATAGTCATCTGCGGCATGCCAAACATTGGTAAATACTGATTTGCTTTATTAAGCCAAGCCATATCATTTTTGTGCATAACAACCTTTACGTCAGGATTATTTCTAATCCCTGCAATATGATCAAAATGTCCATGTGTTAACAAAATGTATTTAAGTTCTGCTCCGGCTTCGCTTAAAGCATCATTAATTTTGCTGTCTACAGCAGAACAATCCACAAGAGCAGCCTCTTTGGATTGTTCATCTATTAATAAATAATTATTATTATCTATTGGCGGTTCTATAAATGTTTTTATAATCATATATTAATTCTATAATAAAAACATTCAATCTCCAAGATATTAACCTACACAGGAAAGATGTCCGTGTTTTTTCTCTTCAGCAAATTTAGGAGATAACCACCCGCATTTATATCCGGTAATCCCAAGCCCAGTCAAAGCCGCAAGCCCTAGAGCAACTGCTGCAATTTTCTTAGTCTTACCGTTGAAGTGAATAGAATTACCACCGCTTCCACCAGTAATACCATGTCTTAAACCTGAAAAATCAAGTTTTATCAAATCATTTTTAGATATATTCTTACCTTTATTATTGAAATGATAGTCGAAATATAATTGACCAGAAGATTTACCGGTCGCGCTCAACCAGGCGTTACCGAACCATGTTGTATCAGCTTTAATTTGGTTAGCTAGAATTGTTTCTGCATTCTTGCTGTTTCTATCTCTGATTAATGCTCTTTCCAAACATTCTGCCATTTCATCAGAAATTACAGAATCTCTCAATTTTCTGAGAGCTTTTTTATATTCTTCATCAGCTTCCAAAGTTTCTTTCAATAATTCTGCCGGTATATCTTCATTTATTTGTCCTTTATACTTCTTGGTTATATCGCTAACAAGCTTGTCTTTTATTTTATTAAATGCCGTCTTTGCATCTTCGTTTGCAGCTTTCAAAGCAGTTTCTTCTGACATAAAGTATTCGTGTTTGCCCTTGTATGCATCCATTAACTTTGCATCTGCAGCAATATCTGGATCAAAGTTCTTTTGTGCCATACCCTGAACATTTGGTGTAATAGGAGTACATAAAGCCTTTTTAGCCTCCAAGTCAGTAAGTTCACAAGGAGCAAATCTTGACGGCAAGAGAGCTGCATCACCTGCCATTGCCCAATCTTTACCAGGAGTCCAGCCGTCTGTCATTATCATACGACCTTTTAACTTAGGTTTTGAAGCTGCAAGTTCAAATTTTTCTACTGTTTCTGGTTCATACTTCATATCTCCGCCGAAAATAAGAATTGCATTCGGATCTTTTTCGGCATATTTTTCAAAAGTATCGATTACAGTATCCATACTTTTTTGGAAATCACCACGTCCCCAGCTGACAATTAATTTGACATCCTCACCTTTTTTCAGTTTTGCAAGGTATTCATCAGCAATATTACCATAAATTTTAAGATTTCTATCAGATTTTCCGGCTAGAATATGCATTCTGCCTTGATTTGGTTTACTAATCTCTTTACCGGTTTCATCTAGCAAAACAGAATCTACAAACTTCTGGCTAAATCTTTCAAGCAAGTTGATTTTATTTTGACGTTTTACATCTCTAACAGTCTTTAAGTCAGCTTTATTTTTATCAAACACCTGAAATTTATTTACTGTAACAACAGAACCGTCTTTTAATTTTAGTTTAACATCAGACTTATATCCCGGCTGTAAGATGCCTTCGCTGAATGGTGATACATTAGGATCCATAAGCGGATTTGTAAGTCCTTTAAAGCGGCCAAGTTTATCCAATTCAACAAGGTCATTATACATTGCAGAAACTAAGTCATTAGTTATCAAAGAGTCATGATAACCTTCAGATACGGTTGTTAACATTGGAGAGTATCCTGTTTTTGCATAATGGATTGCAACATTAAACGCATTCATTCCACTCTTTGGACGTACGAAATTCTTTAAAACGGTTTCTCTCAGGAAATCTTCTTCTCGTCCCAACTTCACAGCTTCAATATATTCTTTGCTGTTCAAAAGTTTTGTTAAATCTTCTTTTGTAGCACCAAGGTTAACAATCGCTTGTCTAGCCCCCATTGGCTGATCGTAACCTGCATTCATATTATGTCCGACACCACCTAAGAATTTATCCATCCAGTATGCATCCCCAGCGGCATTCTTCTGTGCTGCATAATGCATCGTAAACATGGTCTGACCGTCTGAACATAAAATATATTTAGGATCAATATTATACTTTTCTTTCAAAGCAGGCATAAGCTCTACTGTCGCTCTTGCTTCTTTTGGATAAGGCTGCCCCTGCCAGCCGGAAGAAAATTTCTTGGCTAAAGCATCACCGCTTGCAGAAGCATAACTGTCATCTGCATATTGTTTTGCCATACTCGCAGTCGAATCAACATATGTAAATACAAATTCCAGTTTATTTTGAGTTTCTTTACTGATTTTTTTTGCATCCATTGCCTTAATAAGATTTTCATCTTTTTGAGCTCTAAACATTTTTATTGGAACATTCTCTTCCATACCCCAGTTCATTTTTGAAGATTTTACTTCCTCTAAAAGAAATACGTTTCCTTTCTTCTCTTCTAAAAATTTCACTAAATCAGTTGCGTTATCAATAGACTGAGCTGTGACAAAAGGAGTTCCTTCTTTTCCTTTAAACGGATGGTTTGCCGGTAAATTATCAGGAATGTATCTTACTTTGACCCCTTGTCCAATCGGATGTCTTACCTTACCAGTTTTTGGATCAATATCTTTTTTGTAATCAACTTGCTGGTTATACAATGGTATAAATTTTACAATCTTATCCACATCTTTGTTATCAAGATAATTATAATCATTAACAACTGTACCAACACCGCCGCCATTAAAACCAAATAATGGTTCTTCGGCAACCATATGAGCTATATGGCGAGGATTACCGCTTTTAAAAGATATCATTGACATTCCTTTTGGAACACCTGCAATATCTTTTGGTGCTTCCGCCTCCTTCACATTTCTGTTTTTCGCTCTCAAAACTGAATAGTCAACACCAACTGCGTTAATCTTCATAAGACAAACTCCTTACACACATAACTACTATATATATAAAAAACCACACACAAAAAAATTTAACCTTTTATCCCCAAATTATTAAGAATTATTAAGTAAATTTTTGTTAAGTAATTTCTTATTAAAGAGTAACAAAAAGAAAGTTTATTTTCAATAGCCACAAATGGGCAAATTTTTATCTTTTGTGTAAACTTTTATTACAAAAAGGCAATTTTTAGGAAAAACAATACTTTATATAAGTAAGGTTAGATAAATATAGGTTAGGTAGGTATGATTAACAATATTGCAACTATGGACTTACGTCCACAGATGGCAGTTGCTAAGCCGATGGCTTCAGTATCGAGCTTCAGTATGCCGCCAATTTTAGGATTTAAAACTCCGCCTCTAAAAGAAAAGGCTATTATTAAAGTCAAAAAAGTTAAAAGAGGGGATAATATTATTATCCCTGGTGAGATAGAAGATGATTATGTTGATATTGTAGAAGAAATTCTGCCGCAGAATAATAGTAACTTCTTCACGTCACAAGAATTTGTATCCCCGCCAATAAAACGGCAAATAAAATACTTAAAAAATTGTTATATTATTGATTATATTCAATCACCTAAAGCTCGATGCGGATTAGGCACAGAAGCGATTAAAAATCTTGCAGAAAAAGCCATGTTTGACTCTAAAGCTGATGGAAGAATTGTCACTTTTTCAGCACCGATGACAAAAGAGTCTTCGCCAGCATTGTTCTTTTACAAACTTGGGTTTAGATTTACAAGTCCGGAGGCAAATCAATATATGGAGGAATGTATTATCAAGAAAATACCCGACATTCCGGCTCAGGTTGGAATGATGTACCTTCCCAAAAGCCGGCTGCACAAACTTTTAAGATACGGAGAACTATTCTAAATGACTGAGATTAACAAAAACATTTTAGAAGGGCATTATTCGACAGAAACAAAAGTCAAACGCCCCAAAATAACCGTAGCAGAAGCACCTGCAGCGCTTCCTAAGCATACTCTTTTTTCTGAAAAAGAAGCAAAGCAAAAGATTAATGCAATCAATACTGACATTTACCAAGGTACAAAAAAGGAGAAAGCAAAAAATGACTTTAATAAATCACTTTATTTTAAAATTTTTGGAGGCGTTGCTCTTGCAACCGCAGGCATTGCCGGTATTAATAAAATCAGAGATTTCTTTAGAAAATCTTAATTAGGCAATTTATAATTTTATGCTAGAATGAGTTGGTAGTGGTTGAATATCCACTTAATACTGAAAATAATAGGAGAGTATGATATATGTGCGGAATTGTAGGATATGTTGGCAGTAAAAAAGCTATTGATATATTGCTTGAAGGACTTACAAATCTTGAATATAGAGGTTACGATTCAGCTGGTATTGCTGTTAATGTTGATGGTAAAGTTCAGCTCTACAAAGCAGAAGGCAAGCTTCAAAACTTAAAAGATATTGTTGAAAAAAATTATGCAGAGATTTCTAAATCTACTATTGGTATAGGTCATATCCGCTGGGCTACACACGGGGCTCCGACTGTTGCGAATGCTCACCCGCACACATGCAATTGTGGAAGAGTTGCAATTGTTCACAACGGAATTATTGAAAACTTTAAGGAACTTCGTGAAAAACTTGAGAAAAAAGGATGCACTTTCCGCTCACAAACTGATACAGAAACTGTTGCACACCTAATTGCTACAAAATTTGCAGAAACAAATGATTTAACTGAAGCTGTAAGACTTGCTACAAAAGAAATAGAAGGGGCCTATGCTCTTTGTGTTATACATCAGGATGTTAAGGATACAATTGTTGCTACCAGGAGAAATGCTCCTCTGCTGGTTGGTTTAGGTGAAAATGAATATTATATCGCGTCTGATGTACCGGCAATTATTCAGCATACTAAAAAAGCTATGTACATTGATGATAATCAAATCGTTACAGTAACACCAAATTCAATGAAATTAATTGATATTGATAATAATTCTATACAGGGAAAAGTTGAAACTTTACCCTGGGAACCGGTTGCTCTGAGTAAAATGGGATACAAACATTTTATGCTCAAAGAAATTCACGAACAGCCTGACGTTGTAAGAAATGTTCTTTCCGGTAAACTCAGAGCAATGGATGAGCCTATACACTTAAAAGAAGTAACTCTTGACAGAGATAAATTAAAGAACTTAAACCGTATTCAAATCGTTGCATGCGGAACATCGCTCCATGCAGCAATGGTTGGTAAGTACATCATTGAAGATTTTTGTGGAATTTCTGTTGATGTAGAGCCATCAAGTGAATATATCTACAGAAAAACAATTACAGATCAAAATACTTTAGTGATAGGGGTTTCGCAGTCAGGAGAAACTGCTGACACTATTACAGCTGTAAGACAGGCTAAAGCAAAAGGCTCACACATCCTAATTGTTACTAATAGACCGGATTCGACTATGGCACGTGAAGCCGACAGCCTTGTTCCTGTTTATGCAGGTATTGAAGTTTCTGTTGCTGCGACAAAATCTTATATGGCACAATTAATTTCTTTCTACCTGCTTGCAATCTATATGGCTGAGGTTAAAGGGGTAAATGAAGAAGAATTGAGGGATTTAAAACACGAACTTATTGTTCTGCCGCAAAAAATAGAAAAGGTACTTTCCCATAAAGAAGATATACAAAAATGCGCACGTGCATTTTCTAGTTCAAAAGATTTCATTTTTATTGCTAGAGGTATCAATTATCCGACGGCATTGGAAGGCGCCTTAAAATTAAAAGAAATAAGCTACATTAATGCAACAGGTTATACTGCCGGCGAATTAAAACACGGCCCGATTGCAATGCTTGATGAAACAATGCCGGTACTTTCAATATTAATGAAAGGCAAAGTTTATGACAAAATTTTATCTAACTCAGAAGAAGCAAGAGCACGTAATGCAAGAATGATAGCATTAACAGATTCTGATGATACAAAGTTAAATGAATTATTTGATTACATAATTAGAATTCCTGAGATTTCCGAAATCTTATCACCTGCTCTTGCAGTAGTTCCATTACAACTATTAGCTTATTACATTGCAGAATTTTTAGGTAAGGATGTTGACCAGCCGAGAAACCTCGCAAAATCAGTTACAGTGGAATAAAATTAATGGATTACTCCAATTAAAAAATAGTTGAAATGGTTGAGCAAAGTTAAATTTAGGGAATTGGAACTGAGAAAAATTCCAAAATTGAGGAATGTTCCAAAATGTTGTTAAATTCTTCGATGTTGGTACCTCATAAGTATTTGTTGCTTTTTTCTTTTCCGCTTCAAGCTCTTTACCATCTATAATTCTAGTATCATCTAGCACTGTTCCATAATCTTCGCTATTAAGCCAGGTTATGTATTCTTTAGCATCAATTTTATCATCAACTGCATATTTTTTAGCAGCTTCTACTGCCCTTTGGTAATAATCACCCTCATATTTCTTTAAGAACTCTAAACCTTCAGTAAATTCTTCAACAGTTACAATACCGTCTTTGTTTTTATCATCACGCTGAAGGAGTATTTTTTCTGTTTCTTCCATATATGCTTTATCACTTAATAAATTTTGTAAATGTTCTTTTGAGATTCCACTCTTATATGTACCATTATTGCGCTGTTCTTGAATATCTTTTCCACTGCGAATTTTATTCTCCTCTAACAGTTTGTCATAGTCACTACTTCCCAGCCAGCTTGCATATTCAGCTGTCGATAAATTCAGTTACAGTTGTTTTACTGTCCTTATTTGTATCCCACTTAGATAATATATTGTTACGATTTTTTTACATTTACTTTTTTGAATTGTTATTCTTGCTAAACTATTATCAATTATGCAAATCGTTTCAGAACTTATTGATATTCCTAACAACGGAAATCCTTCAACAGAATATATCGAAAAAGAGTTAACAAAACGCAACATTAAACCTTTAAGATGGGCTGTTGTTCATGTTGATGATAAAATGTATACAGTTAGTGTAGCAAATTTAAAGGAATAGGAAGGAAGTTATGAATTCAACGCAGCTTAAATATGACATTAAAGATATTAATCTTGCAGAACAAGGCAAAAATAATATTGAATGGGCAATGAAAGACATGCCTGTTTTAAGAAAAATTCGTGAAAGATTTTTGAAGGAAAAACCTTTTGCAGGATTAAAATTATCAGCTTGTGTTCACGTTACAAAAGAAACTGCAGCACTTTGTACAGTAATGAAAGACGGCGGAGCTGATGCTGTACTGATTGCTTCAAATCCATTATCTACTCAGGATGACGTTGCTGCAGCTCTTGTTAAATACTGGGATATTCCTGTATTAGGTTACGCAGGGGAGTCTGTTGAGGTTTATAGAGAGCACGTACGTTCAGCATTAGACCACAATCCGGATATAATTATTGATGACGGCTGTGATTTAGTTGCGACTTTACATGCAGAAAGACCGGAACTTGCAAGTCATATAATCGGCTCTACAGAAGAAACAACGACAGGTATTATAAGATTACAGGCATTGGAAAATCAAAAGGAATTAAGATTCCCTGCACTTGGAGTTAATACAAGCTTAACAAAACATTTATATGACAACCGCTATGGAACCGGACAAAGTGCTATGGACGGTATAATGAGAGCTGCCAACATTCTTATTGCGGGAAAAACAGTTGTAATCTCTGGTTACGGATGGTGCGGCAGAGGATGTGCTCTTAGAGCAAAGGCTCTTGGCGCTAACGTTATTGTTTGCGAAGTTGATCCGCTAAAAGCTCTGGAAGCTGCAATGGAAGGTTACAGAGTTATGCCGATTGCGGAAGCTGCAAAAGAAGGAGATATTTTCTTAACAGTTACTGGCGATAAGCATGTTGTCGACGTTCAACATATTATGACTATGAAAGAAGGAGCTTTCTTATGCAACGCAGGACACTTTGACCATGAAGTCAATGTTCCTGATTTGAAAGGACATACAGTTGAGATTAAACGCATCAGACCATTCTTAGACGAATATAAACTGACTAACGGCAAATCTGTATACGTCCTGGCTGAAGGAAGATTAGTTAACCTTGTTGCTGCAGAAGGCCACCCGGCATCTGTTATGGATATGAGCTTTGCTAATCAGGCTCTCGGCATTGAATTTCTTGTTAAAAATAAAGGCAAATTAGAAAATAAACTATACACACTGCCAGAACACGTTGATGTTGACATTGCTAAGTTGAAGCTGGAATCAATGGGAATTTCTATTGATACTTTGACTGCAGAACAAGAAGAATATTTAAACAGCTGGAAGATATAAACTAAAAGAGGAGGGTTAAACCTCCTCTTTTTTTGCTTTATAAGCTTTCATAATAATATTTCTTGCCTCCATTGCCTGTTCATGAGATAAAGGCGGAACACCTTTAAGCGGGTATTCAATACCTAGATTTTCATATTTTGGCACAGCCATATCGTGATATGGCAGCACATCAAGCGCGGCAATATTATGAAGTCCTGCAAGGAAAACTCCTAGACGCGTCAAATATTCTTCTTTAAAAGTAATACCTGGTACAACAACATGTCTTACCCACATTGGTTTTTTAATATCTGAAAGATATTTTGCAAAAGCTAAAATATTCTTATTAGAATGTTTGGTAAGTTTTTTATGTTCTTCGTCATCTATATGCTTGATGTCCAGAAGTACAATACTTGTATATTTTAATAATTCATCTATTTTTTCAGTGTTATCCCTATTAAAGAAAATACCTGAAGTATCAAGTGCTGTATTAATTCCTTTTGCATTTGCTTGTTTGAAAAGCTCTGTAACAAATTCAATCTGACAAAGCGGTTCACCGCCGGTTACCGTAATTCCGCCGGAACAAAATTCCTTAACACCTTCATATTGTTTTAAAATATCGCCAACACTCATATGATTTGCCTGTTTATTAATATCCCAGGTATCAGGATTATGGCAGTACTGGCATCTTAGAGGACAGCCCTGCGTAAATACTACAAATCTTATTCCCGGGCCGTCAACCGTGCCGCAGCTTTCTATTGAATGAATATTTCCAAAAATTTCTGACATTATCTCACCTTATTTTCATTTCCCTGTATCAAACGTTTTATATTCTCTCTATGCAAGTAAACAATGTAAAGTGCACCTATTGCGCAGTATCCAGCATAAGCAGCAGGAGCATTCAAGAAATACATTACAAACGGAGATATCAGCAATGCAATAATCGACCCGACTGAAACGTATTTTGTAGTGTAGGTTATAATTCCCCATACAACTGCAATTATTAAACCTGCCATCCAGTTTAATGCAATAATAGTTCCTACACCTGAAGCAACTGATTTGCCGCCTTTAAACTGTAAAAAGATTGACTTGCTGTGCCCGATAATAACAGCTACTGCTGCAATGACCGGAGCCAGACCAATCGAAAGAGCTACAGTTACAAACATTTTTGCTAATATTACAGGAAGAGCCCCTTTAATAGCATCAAGAAGCATAACAAGGAAAAAATAGTTTTTTCCCAGAACCCTTTTTACATTTGTTGCTCCGGTTGAGCCTGAACCTACTGTCCTTATATCTTTTCCGGTTTTAGCTTTTACTATTAAGTAGCCGGTAGGTATTGAGCCGATTAAATAAGCTATTATAGCCGTTAATCCCAGCTGCAAACATATATGAAACATTTTACACCTCCTAATTTATCCGCTATTCTATTATACCAAAATATTTGCAAATTACATAAATATCATTTAAAATCGTGTTATGGAATATAATTTTTTGGATAGCTCAGTTGATACAGAAAATATTAATTTACCGGAAGCGGGCTGCATTAATAAATTTCTCTTAAAGAATAATTACGCTGAAATTATCAAAGCTGTAGATTTTTTCAATTCGGACGATATACTTCTATACGTTCACGGTTTTTTAGGAACAGGTAAGAGGCAGTTTATAAATTATGTTTCTGAATTTATTAATAAAGATGTAATAAAATTAGAATATTATTGCAAAGCATCTACTGTATGCGATGATATTCTAATTTCATTTATTGATGTTATTGAAAAAACCACACTTTCTAAAGCCGTTAATATTAACGCAAAAGTAACAACACTTTCTGTAAAATTACAGCAGTACATTTCTTCTATAAAAAAGCCTTTTGTAATAATACTTCATTCTTACGACGATATTAGTGCTGAAAATAATGGATTGGTAATTGACTTCCTTGAAAAACTATCTCAGCTGACAAACGTCAAAATAATAGCATCTACAAGAGCGATGACACCTGGTATTTTTGGAAGCATAAAGGTCGGTAAAAAAGTATTTCTTAAAGCTTTTTCTAAAGATATATTTCGCGAATTTATTTCTTCTTACCAGATAACCGGTACTGATACGGTTTTAGAAGATTTTTATAAATATACAAGAGGATATTACTACTACACAGCACTATCACTCAAAATTGTACAGGCAATGAAAGCTCAGCTCGGAGATTTTCTGGGGAAATTTGCACAGTCTGGAATGAGCTTTGATTCGTATCTCGGGCTAACTTACATCAATATGGTTCCTGCAACTATTCGGAACTTTTTCTGGTTTCTTAGAACTGTAAGACACGGATTAACATTAAATGCTCTTGCTGTTTTTGAACTGTATGACGAGTTTTCGCTTGAGTACCTGAAAAATAATTTAATGATATTTCAGGTTGGCGAAACTGTTTACGTTCAAGATTATTTCCAGCAGAATATTGATATTTCAATCCCGGCAAAGACAGAAATAAAACTGCATAAATATATTATAAATATTTATGAAAAGCAGCTTAAAGAGCCGCTTCAAACTCGTGAAATTATGATTTCAAGACATGCTTTGAGAGCAGAAATCGAATATCATAATAAACGAATTGGTGAAATAGAAAGCGGAAAAAATCCACAGCCGCAGATTGTAGAAACAGTAACCCCAAGAATAAAAACTGAAACAATTGAAAAATCTCCAACTATTGATGAAAAATTTAAACGAGCAAAAAAACTTGCTGAAGAAAAGAAAAATACAGAAGCCATTGAAACATTTATTGAAATTATAAATTCCCCGGAAGTTGATATACACACCCTTATTGAAACAAGAATGCTTCTAGCACGTTTATACAAAGAAATTGGCGATTATCAAACGGCACAGCATTATTATGAGCTGGTTGAACTTTTCTACAAAAAAAATAATGAGGTTATAAACTTAAATTATTTGTATTATGAACTCACTGACCTGTATTTTCTGATGTACAAAAATGAAAGAGCAATTGAAACTATAAAAAAAGTAATTTATTCAGTTGATACACCTCAATCACTTATGGTTTCATCTTGCACACTGCTGGGTAATATTTATTCTGCGATGAACAATCCAGATGAAGCATATTCTTATTATCAGAAAGCACTTGAGTCACTTGATGATAATACTACAAATGAAACCCGTGCAGAGCTTTATTTTAAATACGCTCTTGCAAATGATGACAGGCAGGATGAAAAAAATGCATTCGAATATTATGCAAAATGCATAACTATAGGCGGAAGAAATCCTTACAAAGTTCTTGCATATTCCAACATGGGCTCCTGTTACTTTGATAATGAAAATCTTTCAGATGCCAGAGATTGTTTTACAAAAGCTTATGATATAGAAAAGTCAAATAACAATTATGACGGAATTTATTATAATGCATCATATCTTGCAAAAATCTGCATAAAAGAAAAAGACAAAAAGGCTCTTGAATACCTGATTGAAGCAAAACAAAGCGCCGAGTTTATAAATGAAGATTTCTATCTGCTTGAAGCAACGCTGGCTCTGGGGGATTATTATTACAATAACATCTCACTTAACAAGAAAGCACTTATTGAATACTTTAAGGCAAGAAGAATAGCACAAACTTTAGGCGATTCTATTAACATATCCAAAATAGAGGCTAGAGTAAAAGATATGAAACTGCGTATGGATAAGGATGTTTTTAGTGATTTAGAAAGAAAATATGGATAAACTTAAGATTAAAGCTGATTTTACAAAATATATCGAAGTGTTTTTGCAGAAGAACGCAAAACTTAACCTAATTTCAAAAAATGATGAAAAATTACTTTTTGAAAAACATATTTATGACTCTCTTGGAATAAAATTATTTTTTGAAAAATATAATATTACCGCCGGAGATATTCTTGATATTGGCTGCGGAGGTGGATTTCCCTGCGTTCCTATTGCAATTGAATTCCCTGAATTTAATGTTACTGGACTTGACAGCATAAGAAAAAAAATTAACGCAATCAATGAAATAAAAGAAGAATTGATGTTAACAAACTTAACAACTATATGTGACAGGGTTGAAAATATAAAAAATAAAAAATTCGATGTAATTACAAGCCGTGCGGTAGCAGATTTAAGTAAAATTTGTGAATATGCACTACCGCTTTTGAAAGCCGGCGGGTATTTTGCTGCTTACAAATCTAGAAAAGCACAGGAAGAAATTAGAAATGCAATAAAAGTTCTCGCAAAAAATAATGCAAAAATTGATGAAATTATTACGTATACTTTGCCATTAGATGAAGTTTTTGAAAGAAATTTAATTATTATTTCAAAACAGCCTTAAGTTTATCAATCACAAAATTTATTGCACCGCGTTGAGCCTCAAACACTTTCTGAGAAGCCTCTTTTGTTCTGTCATACTCCGCCTGGTTTTCCAAAAGATTTTTAAGATACTCAAACATTTCTTCCGGAGTTTTGATGACCTTGCCTGCACCGGATTTACATAAAATATCATAAATGTCTTTAAAATTAAAAATAGACGGGCCTGACACAACCGGCTTTTCATAAATTGCAGCCTCAAGCGGATTGTGACCGCCTGTTTTGTTAAAGCTTCCTCCAATAAATGCAAGATGACATATTGAATACATTTTCTTTAATTCACCCAGTGTATCAAGAATTATTACATCAATTTCACAGCTAAATTTATCATTGCAGGAACGAAGACCGTAAGAAAGGTTATATTTTTCTAACAGGTTTTTAATATCAGGAACCCGTTCCATGTGTCTTGGAGCTATTAATAATTTTAAATCCCCGAATTTTTCTTTAAGTTTTTTATAATTATTTATAACTATTTCATTTTCCGGTTTATGCGTACTTCCTGCAAGAAGAATACGGAAATTTTCCTGCCCTATATCGACATTTTCATCTGTTCTTTTGACATCAAATTTCAGATTTCCCATCATTTCAACATTTTCACGTTTCATCCCAATAGAAACAAATTTATCCATATCCTCAATACTTTGTGCATATACAGCACAATAGTTCTGCAATATTTTCTTAAAGAAAAATTTCATTCGTCTATACTGACCATATGATTTATCTGAAATTCTTGCATTTATGATAAACAGAGGAATACCGCGTTTTTTACAACTATAGGCAAAATACGGCCAGATTTCCGTTTCTACTATAATCGAAACCTGAGGTTTTATTCTTGCCAAGAACCTGTTTACCGAAACCGGCATATCAAAAGGGAAGTAAGTAATATAATCTGCCAGTTCCGCATATTTTTTCTGTGCAATCTGCTGGCCAGCGTATGTAAATGTCGTTACTACAATTTTATTTTCCGGAAAGTTTGCACGAATCGATTTAAGCAGATTTTCTATTGCTAAAGCTTCACCTACAGAGCAGCAATGAATGTGTATTACTTTATCCTCTTTTGTAAATTCTTTGACGTAAGCAAATTTTTCCTTCCATCCATGTGACTTTTTGTGAATAACACGTTCAACAAAATAAAAGGGAAGAAATAAATAAAATAAAATTGTAATTATAATTTCTAAAAGAAGCATTTTCAGCACCTACTGATAATATTTATCAAGCCATTTAGTAGGTTTAACGTACCTTAATCCGCCTTTTCCCATAAAACCTTTATAAGCCTGTTCCGGAGTTGGTCTGCCGTGGAATACTATAATTTTAGCATTCTCAGGGTCTTTTGGCATCAAGAAAAAATTAAGCGGGAATGGCTGCAGGCAATTTCGTTTAAAACTTACACACCAATCAGAACCCCAATATTTAAGAATACCTTTTCTATCCATTTCGTAAGAAAGGAATGCCTGTTCATTTTTATAATCGTGTCTTATTTCATTACCTAGTTTATAAAAGTTTTCCAAAACATCCGGATGTTTTCCCACTTCAAATCTAAAAACAGACGAGTTGCCAATAATATCATCCGGGAAATCCCAATCTTTTACAATAAGAAATTCTCCTTCAGCCTCGAAGAAAGGAGTTAAATCAGACCGAATTACAATATCCAAATCAAGGAAAAGAGCTGTCCCTTCTAAATCAGCAAGCTTTTCATTAAATAAAGAAAGCTTTCTCCAGCCTTTATCACCGATATTAGGATTATCTTCATACGGAGGCAGTTCTCTTGTTTCAATACCTTCTGCAAGACCTTCGCTGTTGTCAGTAAAACACACGAATCTATGCGGAATCGATAGATTTTTCTCAACCATGTGATACAATCTGTTCACATATTCCGGACCGAATTTTGTACCCCATTTGATGCAAATAACGTTTTTTGTCATACTCCCTCCGATAAACTTATGGTTCTAATTATATTACAAAAAAATAAAAAGGACAATGAATGTCCTTAAAAATGGTAAGTATATTAAAATTGTAGACTATATAATATTTATTTTTTTATAATTTACTTCCGCTCTTCATCCGTGAGGAACGGAAGCTTATTTTTACATGTAATTCAACAAACTCATACCCATTGAGGCAGAGGTTACCTGCAAGCTTGCCTGATATGCATACTGAGCCTGCATCCATTCTGTTATCGCTGTTGTAATATCAATATCTTTTATTTGTGAAAGATAAGCTGTCAAATTATCACCATTTGTTTCAAGAGTTGAAGTAGACATTTCCATACGGTTGTATACTCCGCCGAATTTGGTCTGCTCTGTTGTAATAGTATTTAGAGAATCCGAGAACATATCCAGAGTTGAATTCATTTCTGCATAACCCTCTTGAACCATAGCATCATCTCCAGCTTCGAGCCCTTCAACAACAGTCCCCAGAGAATTACTAAGTTTTCTCAATGCACCCATAACCCCTACAGCTTCTTCTTCCGCGCCGTCAGTTAAATCTGCAACATCACCGGTATATTCTACCCCGTTTTCATATTTATAAACCTTTTGCCCAGTACCTGCATCTGTTGATTCTATTACACGCTTGCCGTTAGCATCAGTATAAACACCGTTACCTGGTTCTACAGCTGATTTATAATAACCAAAAACCTTATCTCCTGTAGTGTTTATTACTTCAAAAACCCCGTCTGCAACTTCTGTTTGTCTTATATAATCTTTGTTATCATAAGGTGTTCCATTATAAATAATATCACCATTTTCAGCCTGCTCATACGGCAAAATCTTAGTATTCGTTCCGCCAAAAATATAATTATCATTATATTCAGTATTCGCAAGATCTACCATTGTCTTTGTAATTTCATCAATCTCAACCTTCAAAGCTTCAAGAGAAGATTTACCGTACGTCTGGTTGTTTGCCTGTACTGCCTTATCCCATGCAGTAGAAAGATAACCGGTTGCTAAATCCATCAAATCATCAAGAGTGCTTAGCTCTGTCATAGCCATTTCTACGTTTTTAGAAAAAATATCAATTTGACCTAGCTGTCTATTTGTATTCAAAATATTTACAGCAGCAATCGGGTTGTCTGTAATATTATTAACCTTGCTGCCGGAAGCTAATTGCTGGGTTAACTTATTATAGTTGCTAAGCTGCTTTTGCATATCAGCTATAAGCTGTGAATATCTGCCTGATGTAGAAATTCTGTTTACCATATCAATTAACCTCC
Organism: Candidatus Gastranaerophilales bacterium; assembly: GCA_900552525.1. Taxonomy (GTDB): domain Bacteria; phylum Cyanobacteriota; class Vampirovibrionia; order Gastranaerophilales; family Gastranaerophilaceae; genus CAG-196. Next base: position 48,313 of record UNSK01000005.1, read on the forward strand.
TAAGCTCATAAGCACATCAAGACAGCTATTGCAGGTATTAAACACCTGAGCAGCTGCAGAATATGCGGTTTGATACTTTACTAAATCTACCAGCTCTTCATTCAAATCAACACCTGTTGCATCTTTAATCTTGCTTTCGATAGAGTTAATCACTTCTGACTGTGTGTCGTATAAAGACTGAATATTGCTTCCTGCTGATGCTACTTTACCAACAAGTCCAGTATAAAAGTCTTCAAGCGACATACCATCAAGGTCTGCAATTTTTTGAGTTCTTGTTCCAAGCATATCAACTACGTTTTGAGCATTACCAATAGCATTTTCATCAAAGTTAGTTGCAGGGTCGCCAAAATATGCACAGGCAATCTTCCAGCAGCCGTCATCTGTAAGCAAATCTGAGTTAATCTGTATGTTTCCTGCAGTAATTCCCTGTCCTGTACCGTCTGCCCCGACAAAAATTAGATTATCCGCTGTTGTTGCCTGCAGTTTTGTCGTATCATCAGGATTAATGCAATAAGCGCCGTTTCTGGTATTCAAGTCATTGAAGATATCTGCAATTGACTGTGCCAGCTTGTCCAGTCCTTTCATAACTGTTCCGGCATTAATTCCATTCTCACCATCCCCGTTATCTGTTGCAAAGTGAAGCAGTCCTCCAAGTGCACCTGAGGTTATATCTGCATTAGCATTTTTATTAATTACCTCGCCTGTTTCAGGATTTACAATACTAATAACTGCATTTTCGCCATCCCAGTCATCAGGATAAGCTATTGGAGGATTTTGAGAATCGCAATATGATTTTGCGGTCTGGATTTCAAGTTTTCCGGTAACTTCTGCGCATTTTACAACAGCAGTATCTCCTATATAAAGATTTACCGCACCATTATGTTTTTCAACGACTTTGATATCTGTAAATTCTGCAATTTCATTCAAAATCAAGTCACGTTTATCAAGAAGGTTATTTGCCTCAAGAGTACCTGTCTGCGTTGTAATAAGGGCTTTATTTACGCTTGCAAGTTCTTCAAGCTTATTATTAAGCTCTCTATATTGAACGTAAATTTTTGAATTTTCAAGACTTTCCTGACTTACGCCGTCACCAAGAGCCTTCGTAGTATTTTCCTGAAGCTGCTGGTATTTTGAATTCATTGTTGAAGTCAAAGTCTTTGCCGTTTCTATGAAGTTTATTCTGGCAGTAGAACTTGCAGGATATTCATTAAGGTTATTCAAAGCTTCATAAAAATCAGAAAGTGCTCCGTCTATACCGGTTCCTTCTAAATCATTTAAAATTGATGCAAGGTCTCCAAGCCCGTCAAGCTGCTGTCCAAGCTTACTTTGCTCTGACAGCTGGGTTCTGTAATAGTTATTTAGATACTCATCATTGTATCGTATAACATTTGCAATCTTTACACCGCCATTAGCCTTTATCTGGTTATTAACATTGTTACCTATAGCACCTGCAATATTTCTTGTCTGCAAATTTACACGCTGTTTATGATACCCTTCGGTATTCATATTCGCAACGTTATGCGATACAACGCTTATTGCTTTTTCGTTTACTGAAAGCGTATTTGCTGTCATATTCAGTGATGATAACAAGCTAACCATGATTTACCTCATTTTATTTTGTTTCATGCAACTCAGATTTAATAAAGGCTGTTATGCCTCTATATTTCTTCGTTTATGGTCCACAAGTCGTATTCTTGTGAGTCTGTTTTGCCTGCTCCGTTATAATTACATCCTTGAGGAGCAAATGCATCAATTATTGTTTCCAACATCTTGTTAGAGATTATGATGCCATGCTTTAATAATTCCACATTTTGATTATTTAATAACATTAATTCAGGAATAAGTTTACAAATCTTTACTTTTCTTTCTGATAACGCATCAACATATTCCGGAGCTTCCTTCTCTGCAACAGCGATAAAACCTGACATATTGGTATCTTCACCGTTGATTTGAACAGCCAATTCTTTTCGGGAATTATTTAATTTCACAATTTGATTGTTCAGTGCAATAATTTTATTATCCAGAACTCCTAAATCGTCAGGCTTTGCTTTTTTTAGAATTTCTTTCTTTTCGGAAAAATATTCTTTCATTTTTGAATAAGCATTAATCTCTTCGTCCAAAATATCTATTAAATTTTGAAATAATTTTTTATCCATTTTACGTTAATCCTGTAACCTCTACCCTAGAATAAGTACTTAACAAATCTGTTGAATATACCTTCGTTCTGGTTTCTAGAAATAGCACCACGTCCTGAAAGTGCAAACTGTAGATTCGATACATTATATGAATATATTTCGCCGTCTACATTAAGCCATCTAGGGTCAACAACACCGGTTACGATGAAATCCATTCTTTCGTTGCCGTTAACAAGAGTTTTCTTTCCCTGCACAGCAAGATTTCCATTCGGAAGCTGCTGCACAACCTGAACTGCAATCTTGTCGCCGAAAGTCATTGAACGTCCGCCGGCAGCAGAGTTAGAAACTTCATTAGAACCACCGTAGCCGTTAGAATCTTTGAGCGAAAGTCCCAGCCATTTATTCAGAAAAGTTGTAAAAGTATCAACTGTGTTAGATGATTTTTCAGAAGAATAGGTTAAGTTATCACTTACCGTAATATTTTCCTGCATTATTATTGATAACAAGTCGCCGATTTGATGCGCTTGAACACCGCCGAACAATGAGCGCGGAACGCCTGCATAATTCTGAGTTGCACCCAGAGTAAACAGAGATTCTGCGTTTACAGTCATTGTTGTCATTGTTAATATAGCAATAGATATTAATACTCTTTTCATTTCCTCTTCCTCATTTAGCCGGTTTAAATCCCCAACATCCCTAGCATAAGTATTCTGCTATAACACTTCTACCATACAGCAGACCATATTTTATGTCATCGTCTGAAATATTGAATTCTCCAACAGTTTTTGCACATTCTCTCACTTCATTTACATCAATTCTATCCAGAAGTGTCTGCGCAGATGTTGTCTCAGTACCTCTTGATACTTCTACATTTTCTGTTTCTTCCTGTTTCGGAAGTGTTCTTGCAGATTTAAACGCATTTAATGCGCTGAACTGTTGTACTGAATTTTGTTCTATTCTTGGTAACATTTATAATTTCCTTTACCCTAATTTGCGTATTTTTCCATTTGTCTGTAAATCTGATCTGCAAATCCGAAACTTGTCCTAGGATTATTTGCAATATCACGTCCCATCTGCTGATATACAATTGACTTAAAAGTATCAACATACTGACTTTCTTTGCCAAAAAGCCCGTTCTCATGATCAACCGTTTTATCCATTTCAGAAAGCATTTTGGTTACAAATATGGACTCAAATTCTGTTGCAGCTTTTCTTAACTGTTCTTTAGAATCGCCGGATTCTTTAATTCTGTTATAAAGAACCTGATCTGAATTTACAGTTTGTGCGTTATTAAGTCCGCTTTTTATTAAATCTATTGTAGGTGTTGAAAAGTCCATTTATTCCTCTTTTAACTTGTAGTACCAATTCCAATAAAATTAACATTTACCCCTAAATAATTACTAAATCCGCCTGCAGGCTTCCTGATTTTTTGAGCGCCTGCAATATTGAGATTAAATCAACCGGTGCTACCCCGATAGAGTTCAATGCTCTGACTAAATCATTAAGATTACTATTAGCCGGCATTGTTACTAAGCTTCCCGGAGCTTTATTAATCTGAATATCAGAGTTTTCAAATCCGACGGTTGCACCGTTGGAGAAACCGTTCGGCTGAGAAACATCATTTGTCGTAGAAACCGTAACTGTTATATTACCGTGCGCAACAGCAGCTGGTAGAAGTTTTACATCAGCTCCTATTACTACCGTTCCGGTTCTTTCATTAACAACTACTTTCGCCTTATCCATAGTAGGAGAAACTTCAAGATTTTCTATAATTGAAAGGAAATTAACCCTGTCATTTATAAATCTTGCCGGAATTTCTACTCTTACAGAGCTTCCGTCAATTGCCTGCGCCGGAGCGACCTGAGATACTGTTTTTGCAATTCTTGAAACCAGTGTATAATCAGAGCGGTCAATAGAAAGTGTTATTGAATTTTCATCTCCGATTTCTGTATAAATATCACGTTCAATAATTGCCCCCCCCGGAATTCTGCCGGTTGTAGTAATTGCAGTTCTAGCCGAAGACCCGCCTGCAATTTTATTAATACCGCCTACTGATAAAGGACCTTGTGCAACTGCAACCGCTTCACCGTTAGGTGCTTTTAATATTGTCTGAACAAGAACACCGCCTTCTAAACTTTTACAGTCTGCCATTGCAGAAACTGTTACATCGATTTTATCACCGTTTTTAGAAAACGGAGGAACTGTAGCTGTTACGATTACAGCAGCAGAAGCACCTTTTTGAATATAGTTTTCCTGCTCAATTACAGTTCCTAAATTTCTTAAGAGCATTTTATTTGTAATCTGAGTTGAACGAGAGTTATCACCGGTTCCAGGCAGACCGACAACGACACCGTAGCCCACGAGCTGGTTTTCTCTCACACCTTTAATATGGGTTAAATCCATAATTCTTACTTTCGCATCAATTGCGCAAGCTGGTAATAATCCCCCTAACATCAACATCATTATTAATAAAATTGATACAACTTTCTTCATAATACTTACCTTGTTTAAATATTTACTAAAACTTTGTTTTCCCCGATTACTTTTCCGTTATAAACTTTTTTGTAATTTTTATTTTCTACATTAATATAATCACCAGTCATTCCGTCCATCATTGCTGTACCGTCAATTGTTACCATTACTGCACCGTTTGAAACAAAGAAAATTCTTACATCTCCGTTTCTTATAACATCCGGCCGCATTTTTACAAATCTTTTATCAATTATTTCACCTTTTTGGAATGCCTTTTTGGTTGTTATTTCTTTTTCAAGCATTTTGTCAGTAAGAACATAATCCATTCTCATTGAAACATCTACTTTTTTTACTGTAGTACAATCTTTCGTAAGTGCCTGTTCTCTGTTAATAAAATCGCTTGCAACAAGAACTTCTTTATATACAACTGTTTGAACAGGAAGATTGAGAGTTTTTACAAAAGCTCCATTCACATAAACATCAACCCTTTTAATATCTCTCGGAACAATTTTATCTCCGCCTGAAACAATCTTATAATTTACTCTGCCGTCAGGCAGCTGCAGCTGAGCAAAAGGCGTAGCTGAAACTTTAACCTCAACATCTCCGTTTGTCATTTTTCTGTAGTTAGTTTCAAGAATACTGGCAACAGCAGTTTTTACATCAGAAGAAGAAACCATCTGAGCATTTGCACCCAGTGCCCCTATCATCATTATTAATACTATTGTCAAAAATTTGTTCATTACTTACCTTTTTGTCTTTGTTAGACTGTTATTCCCCTAGCCCATCTGGTTAGTTAATTGAAGAATGTTGCTTGAAGAGTTAATTATTTTTGAATTTGATTCAAATGCACGTTCTGCCTTAATCAATCCTACAAGTTCATCAACAATCTGAACGTTAGAACCTTCCAGCATACACTGTTGGATTAAGCCGAGACCATTCTGCCCCGGAGTATCCTGAACAGGATTTCCTGACGCCTGTGTTTCTTTGTACAGGTTATGCCCGATTGACAAAAGTCCGGAAGGGTTCTGGAATTTTACCAGTTGAAGCGAGCCAACAATTGACTGTTGTGTCTGTCCAGGAAGCGTTACAGAAATATTACCGTCTTGAGTAATCGTGATTTCTGTAGCATCACGCGGAATTGATACAGAAGGTTGGATTAACAACCCATCGTTTGTACAAAGCTGGCCTAATGAGTCTACTTGCAAACAACCGTCACGTGTGTAAGCAAGAGAACCATCTTCCTTCATAACCTGCAAGAAACCTTCACCTTCAATTTCAATATCAAGCTGGCGGCCTGTTGAGATTGCAACACCCTGCGTAAATACACGGGTTGTTGCGGCAGTCTTAACACCAAGCCCGATTTCAATACCAACCGGCTGATATGTACCCTGATTCATCAACGCACCCGGAGTTCTGGTTGCTTGAGATAACAAATCCTGAAATTCTATTCTTGATTGCTTAAATGCAGTAGTGTTAACGTTTGCTACGTTATTTGCAATTACGTCAAGATAGTTTTGCTGTGCTATCATGCCTGTTGCTGCTGTTGTTAAAGCTCTTAACATTTTATTTCTTCTCTCCTAATTTAGTCTGGTAACCGTTACTCCGCTGACGATTATTTATACCCTAAGCCGTTCTTATCCTTCCCACTGATACTGCTGTTGTAAGCATATCGCTATTAGTGCTTACAACTTTGGTTAAACTTTCATAATTCCTTGATGTGTTGATTGTATTAATCATTTCTTGTATAACGTTTGAATTTGAAAGTTCAAGCATTCCCTGCTGTATTGAAAATTTTTCAGAGCGTAATTCTGGATTATTGATTGTATCACGCGGAATGAATTTTGCGTCGCCGATTTCAAACAAATCATCTTTATCTGCAAAATCATAGACACCGATTGTTTGAAGCGGAATTTTCTGGTTATAAGAATTTATTTCAATATTCCCGTTTTCTGCAATAATTATATCTTTTCTATCTCTGAAAACTGTCTCGTCTTCCATATCCTCAGGAAGCATTCTAATTCTTCTATTGTTAACATCCAGAACAAACTCGCCCTGTTTTGTCTTCAGCCAGTAACCTCTATCAACTACAAAAGAACCGTTTCTGGTGTATGAAATATTTCCATCAATATCCTGTATTTTGAAAAACCCATCGCCTTCAATTGCAACATCATACGGATTGGATGTTTTGGTAAGCGCTCCCTGAGAAAAATCATGAGTGTACTGCATACTTTGACTGCCTACACTTAAACTGCCGAGGTAATTATTTTCATTCATATTTCTAATAATAGAACCTTCTTGTGAATACACAGCAGACTGCATTACATCCTTAAATCTTAAAGAACCTTTTTTATAGCCGATTGTATTAACGTTAGCAAGATTATTGGCTGTATTATCATTCATATCCATAAGAGCAAGCATACCGTTTGCGGCTGATTCAAAACTTCTTACAATCATTAGTTTGCTCCTTTCATGTTGTCATAATTACTTAAAACTTTTTTTACATAATTTTGTGTTTCTGCATAAGGAGGTATTCCGCCGTATTTTTTCACTGCATTAGGCCCTGCATTATACGCGGCCAGAGCTAAAGACTTGTTATTGTCAAATCTGTCCATAAGCCCTTTCAGATATTTTGTCCCGCCCATAATATTCTGCTCTGCATCATAAGCATTTGTAACCCCAAGTCCCTGTGCTGTAGAAGGCATTAACTGCATTAAGCCCATTGCTCCGCAATGAGAAGTAGCATTTGGATTAAATCCTGATTCCTGCTTAATTACTGCCTTTACAAAATCAGAGTCAAGTCCGTTTTTATCAGCATATTTTTCTATTAAGTTTTCAATTTCGCTTCTGGAAGCATCGCTCGGATTTTTGCTGTGAGAAATTGAAGAGTCCAGAATTTTCTGAAAATCCTCATCAGGCTGTACACCATAAGACATAAGCGACTGAAAGCGATTTTCAATCGTATTTATACGCTGTAAAGTTATGTCTAATCCCGTAAGATTCATCTTACGCCTTCCTCACCATTTAAATTACAGGGGTACAATTTACCCCTCCCTTAGTCTACATTAACAGTGTATTATATAAGGGCATGGATAACATCAATCCAAGGGTTAAACTTGCAAAATTTATATAGACCATATGGTCTACAACAGGGTAACTTACTCAATAAGAGTAAGAGAATTGTCTTTTGAAAAATATTCAGCCCTCAATTCATTAATTCTATTTCTGGCAAAAATTGCATCCTCAGAAAACTGCTTTAATTCAAGGAATTTTTTATAATACCTGATGGCATCCTTGTATTTTGCCATCTTGTCAAAACTCATTGCTATTCCAAGATATGCTTTATAGTAATCAGGGTTACGCTTTATAAGCTGGAAGAATGTTCTTGATGCTTCCATAAAATCACCCATACCCATAAGCATTGCAGCTTTATTGTAATATGCTTTCAAAAATTCAGGATTAGTTTCTATAAGCTTATTATAAATCATTAAAGATAAATCAGCCTCGTCAACCAGTTCGTGTGCAATTGCGAGCTGTATTTGAGCTTCAAGATTATCTCTATTTATTAATATAGCCTTGATTAAATGCTCAATTGCACCGGCAGGGTTGCCATCTAAAAGATGACATACACCCAATTCAAAAAAGTAATCATCATTGCTGTCATCAATCTTTATAAGTTTAAGAAGTGTAGCTATTGCTTTTTTATAATCCTGTAAATATTTATAAGACATAGCAAGCCCGAAATAAGGTTTCGTTTCGTTCCTGTCTATCATTATTGCTTGAAGATATGCTTGTACAGACTCTTTATACATCTTGGCAAACCTTAAAGCATCTGCCTTGACGCACAAATTATAAGAACGTGAGCGAGCCGGTACAGTAACCTTTTCGCTCACCTTTGCCAAATTATCTTTTCTATCTATGCCTGCATCAATTTGCATAAATCTCTCCCAATTGTATATTACACAATCGGGTAAAACATTTTAACGACCAAAAGATTTAAAAGTTTAGTCCGATGGATTAGTTTTTAGATGGCAAAAAAAATTTTTTTCAGGTATTATGTTATAAAAAAAGGGAAGTAAGAAGTGGCTAAAAATATCAAACAAGATAATAAACTTAATGAAACAACCAAAATTAAAGCACCAATTGTAGATGCTTTAAAAACAGCATATGAAAATCCGACTTACCAATTCCACATTCCTGGACACACAAAAGGTAAAGCCATTTTCAAAGACTTTAGAAAACTAATCGGTGAAAAAGCATTAAATATAGATACCACCGATGAATTTGATAATCTTGGAACACTTCATCCTGCAACAGGGCCTATAAAAGAAGCTCAGGAACTTGCTGCAGAAGCTTTTGGCGCAAAGAAAACCTTTTTCCTGCTTAACGGTTCAACAGCAGGAAATCTTGCTCTTGCTATGTCACTTACTAAAAAAGGACAAAAAGTTATTGTTAACAGAAACTGCCACAGATCTATCTTAACAGGTTTGATAATCTCCGGTGCTGAGCCAATATGGGTATGCCCGAACAGAATTGAAGACTGGTCTGTATGGGGAAATATTGATGGTGGCAAAATAGAAGAACTTCTCAAACAAAACCCTGACACCTCAATGGTATGGATTACAAACCCGACTTATGAAGGTGTTGTATCAGATATTAAATCAATAAGCAATGTTTGTAAAAAGTACGGAGTTCCGCTTCTTGTTGATGAAGCTCACGGATGCTTATGGAATTTTAACAAACATCTTCCTGAAACAGCTCTCAAACTAGGCGCAGATGCTGTTGTTCATTCACTTCATAAAACTGGCGGAAGTATGAGTCAGAGCTCTATGCTCCATATAGCCAAAGACTCCTGCTTGGATGTTTCTGCAGTTGAAAAAGCCTTGAAACTTTTACATACAACCAGCCCGTCACTGATGCTTCTGGCTAGCCTTGATGCAGCAAGGGCAAATCTTCAATCCAATAACGGACAAAAACTCCTTGATAGAGCAATTAAAAATGCTAAATATTTAAGAACAAGGCTTGATTCTATACCTAATCTGCATCAGCTTAAAGGTGATTTCGGATACAAAACAGATGTTACAAAAGTTTTTATTAAAATAGACGGACTCTCAGGAAAAAGGCTTGAATCAATACTGGAAATTGATTTTGGTATTGAAGTAGAATCCGCTTCGGACATTGGAGTTTTAATCCTTTGTAATATAGGCAACAAACGTTCTGATTTTAAATATCTTGCAGACTGCTTAGAAAAAATTGCCTCAACAAATTATCAAGATATTTATTATCTTGAAAAACGTAAGCATATGCCTATGCTTGAACCTCAAATAAAAATGAGCCTGAGAGATGCATTCTATGCAGAAAAAGAAACAATAAGAAAAGAAGAAGCCATTGGAAGGATTTCTGCCGAAGTTGTTGCAGAATGTCCTCCAGGGATTTCTATTCTGCTTCCGGGTGAATTAATCACAGAACAACACCTGCCATATCTTAATGATTACGAAACACTTGATGTGGTTAGATAATGGCTCGAAAAAAGAAGGCTTCAAATAAAATAACACACTTTCTGATTACATTTTTATTAATGGCAACAGGCATTTATTATTTTGGCTTAAGTTATGTTCCTCAAAAATGGTACGAAACACAGGCAATGATGCCAAATCAAGTTGAAGCTTATTATGTTAATCAATGGTGCACACCTGATTTTGGCAGAAAAGAAGCTATCTTATGGGACATGACAAGAGTTGATTGTCTTGCTAAAGATTACGCAATCGAATTTGACTTTGCTAAAAAATGGGCTGAATCCGCAGGGCAGTCACTTTACTATGCAAAAATGACTGGCAAAGCTCCGGCTGTCGTTTTAATACTTACAAATATAACCGACTATAGATATGTTAAACGCATAGAAAGACTTGATAAGGGAATTAGAATATTTCTTGTAAAAGCATATTAAAAAAAACACTGCTGAGAGAAGCAAAGAAAGAGTGCTTAGTAGCAGTGCCTAAAATCTATAGCTATAATTACTGATATGCCATCTATAGATGGTATATTTGTAATTATAACGGGTGGCTAGTAAAGTGTCAATATGTAATTATATTGATATGGAAAAAAATGAAATCTTGAAAATATTTGGTAAGAATTTGAGAGCGGAAAGAAACCGTGCCGGATATTCTCAAGACGAACTTGCTGAAAGAATGGGGATTTGTGCAGGAAAGCACATCGGAACTATTGAGCGAGGAGAAACCAACCCGTCGCTCACCACTATAGTAGCAATCTTAAAAGCATTAAATATTGATTTTGATAAATTATTTGAAATAAAAAATCAGTAATGTAATAATGTCCATTACTTTTTAGCTTGTTTATTGCAATCAACTAATTTTGAAGTGATACACATTATAGCTGCGCCGGTAATCGATGCTATTCCATACCATTTTTTAGCCATTTTTTTCTCACCAATCCTCGCCCAATTATCAACAAGAAGAGCTAAAGGGAGAGTAACAGCCCCAATTAAAGCCTTGCAAGCAATCTTTTTAAAATAACTTTCATTATCAAATTTATTCTTCAATATAAGATTTGAGGCAGTAAAAAAACCTCCTACCGCAGCCATACCTGTTACATATTTAGCAACATTTCTATTTTTGTAAGTTTCTTTTAAGCCATCGCCATCTATTAATGGAATTAGAGGAGTCAGCATAGCTCCACAGGCAGCGTAAGCTAAGAGTTCGCGATTTTGTCGCTTTTGCGCAGTTGAATTTTGCTGAAAATTTAATGGTACACTTGAACCTGTGGTAATCATCATGTTCACCTCTACAATAATAAAACCTTTTTAAGAAATATATGAAAATGGTGCAGTTATTACCGCACCATTTTCTTTTATATTTTATCAAATCCGGTATATTTTCTTAAGACTTCAGGTATTATTACTGTTCCGTCCTCTTGCTGGAAGTTCTCAAGAATTGCAGCAAATGTTCTGCCGACTGCCAATCCAGATCCGTTAATTGTATGAACAAACCTAATTTGCCCGTCTTTTGTACGGTATCTTGTATTAGCTCTTCTTGCCTGATAATCGCCATAGTTAGAACAGCTTGAAATTTCTTTATATGTGTTATAAGAAGGGAGCCATACTTCTAAATCAAAGCATTTATTTGCGCTGAACCCGATATCAGCCGTACAAAGAGCTACTCTTCTGTATGGAAGTCCTATTTTTTCTAAACAAATTTCTGCATCTCTTGTTAATTTTTCGTGTTCCGCAGGGCTTGCTTCCGGAGTAGTTAATTTAACCATTTCTACTTTATTAAACTGGTGGACTCGGATTAACCCCCTTGTATCTTTTCCGGCTGAGCCTGCTTCACGTCTAAAGCAAGGAGTATAAGCCGTCATATATTTAGGCAAATCGTCTTCCGATAAAATTTCACCGGAATATATATTTGTAACAGGAACTTCTGCAGTAGGTATTAAATATAAATCTTCATCAACGCATTTGTACATATCTTCTGCGAATTTAGGAAGCTGGCCTGTTCCTGTCATTGTTGCAGCATTTGCCATAAACGGCGGTAAAATTTCCTCATATCCGTGTTCTTCTGTATGAATATCAAGGAAGAATTGAATGATTGCACGCTCTAATCTTGCTCCTTTGCCTCTGTACAAAGTAAATCTTGATTGAGAAATCTTTACACCGCGTTCAAAATCAACAATACCTTTATCTTCGCAAATGTCCCAGTGAGCTTTTGGGGCAAAAGAAAATTTTGTTGGTTCACCCCAGAATTTTACAGGAATATTATCATCTTCAGATGTGCCTACCGGAGTAGTTTCATCAGGAATATTCGGAGTTCTAAGTAACATATCTCTTTGAATATTATCTAAATCAACTTGTTTTTCCTCTAATTCTTTTATTTCATCACCGAGTTTACGGACTTCTTCCTGAATGGCATCTGTATTTTCGCCATTCTTTTTCATCATACCAATTTTCTGTGATTCAGATTTTCTTTTTGCTCTGAGTTCATCAGCCTGTGCCTGAACTTTTCTTCTATCTGCATCAATTGCAATAATTGTATCAATTGATAAGTCAGGATTTCTTCTTTTTAAAAGCTCATTAATCTTTTCCGGATTCTCTCTAATTAATTTAATGTCTAACATTTATACTACCTCAACTATTAATTTCAAATATCTAAATCAAGTTTAGCATAAAAATAAGTTTAAAATTTGTAACAGTAAAGCAATTTTTTAACACTTTTGTACTTTATATTATTGTAAGAGATTTTCAAGGGGATGGATTTTGAAAGCTAAGTTATTTACCAGAATAATGAATGCACCAATGGAATGGCTGCCTGAAACCATAAGAGGTTCAAAAAAAGCTGTCACTTATAATTTTATTAACGGAACCGGGAAAAAAGGGAATTTTGAAATATATTCCTTCTTTGACAGCAATAGGAAATTAGTAAAACGAAATATTACATATAACAATGCCGGAAATACCACACGGGAAATAAAATGGTATACTCCTGAGCAGGTAAAAACTGCAAAAAGTATAGATGGTAAGATGAAATCTTTTACTAGCAGAAATTTATATCAGAACTGTTTTATTGAAACAAATATCTTGGCGGAAAAAGGGTATGATATACATAGGTTTGTTAAACTCAAAGCAGGTCAAAAGCCTCAGGAAATAAGTTATAAAACAGCCTGGGACGGCAATGCTCCAGAAATCGAATATAAAAACTGCGACAGGATTTTAGACGGATTTGAAGGTGCAGAGTTTCTGCCCGTTCTAACCGCAGAAAGCTCAACAAAGAGGATTAACCACATATTCCTTAATCAGGTAAAAAAACAAGAATTAGAAGGAATTGTCCCCCCAATAAAAATAGTTAACAGAAAAGAAGCTTATAAACATTCAAGGGAACTGAAAGCAATTGAAGAACAGTATCCAAATGACCCTAAAATCGCAGGTTTTTGCGACCAAGATGGACAGGTTTATTTTATAAATGATGTAAAAAGTAACGGTTCAGAAATAAATAATATTGCCCATGAAGTTCAGCACGCAAAAGACCGCTCCGATATCGAAAGATTAGAACATAATACATTTTTCAACACCGGAACTTTCGGACACCGTTCAAGAGCTAAAGGGATTATTAAAGAAAAAGAAAATCCTGCAGAGTACAAAAGAATTTCAGAACTAGAAAAATCTTATAATGATGGAAACTATTTATCTGAATGCTTAAATGGGAAGCACGATGATGTTCTGTGCGAATACTATGCAAATAAAAAAGGCGATGAAGAATTCTATAAGGCATTGAACATTTTTAACAAACTAAACAGCTTCCTATTTGGGAGTTAATTTATAAACATGCAATCGCCATAACTGTAGAAGCGGTATTTTTCATTTATAGCTTCTGCATAAGCTTCAAAAATAAAATCTTTTCCTGCTAAAGCACTAACTAACATAAGAAGTGTTGATTTTGGCAGATGGAAATTCGTTATCAGTTTGTCTACTACCCCAAATTTATAAGGGGGATAAATAAACAACTCTGATGCGCCCTTACATGCTTGAATTTTCCCAAACATTTTATAAGCGCTCTCTAAGGTTCTTACAGTTGTTGTGCCAACAGCAACAAGCTTTTTGCCATCAGCCTTTGCCCGGTTAATCAAATCCGCTGTTTCCTGTCTTATTTCAAACACCTCGGAATCCATATGATGATCTAAAATATTATCACACTTTACAGGACGAAATGTTCCAATCCCGACATTTAAAGTTACATAACCAACCTGAACACCTTTATCTTCAAGTTTTTTCAGGATTTCCTGTGTAAAATGCAAACCCGCTGTTGGAGCTGCTACAGAGCCTTCTTCTTTCGCATAAACGGTCTGGTATCTTTCAAAATCAAGTTTTTTAAGATCTTCATTAGACATTTTACGTTCGATATATGGTGGAAGCGGAATATTCCCGACTCTGTGGAGAATTTCAAAAATATCTCCTTCATAAATCATTTGAACAAGCCACTTTCCATCATCAGGGAGAGGCATTATTACTTCACAAGAAAGTTCTCCGGAGATTTTTATTACAGTACCGACTCTGACGCGCTTAGAAGGTTTTATCAAAACTTCCCAGTTTTTATTCTCTCTTTCTTTAAGCAAAAAAACTTCTATTTTTGCACCAGTATCTTTATAACCGTACAATCTTGCCGGAATAACTTTTGTATCATTCAAAATCAGAACGTGATTTTCGTCAAGCAAATCAACGATATCATAAAAATGTTTGTTTAGAATTTTATGTTCATCACGATTAAGAACCATCATTCGGGAATTTTCACGCTTATCACTCGGACGCTGCGCGATTAATTCTTCCGGTAATTCATAATCAAATTCTGATAATAACATACTAGTCCTTAGCATCTATCTTTTTTGCATTAGCCAAATCCACATCATCAACTTTTGCTTCTTTTTTTGCATCTTCTGCTTCCAGCTGTTTATTAATGATTAAAGTCTGAACAACCTGGAAAACATTGCTTGAAATCAGATAAAGAAGAACACCTGCCGGAATTGGAATGATTACAAAAGTAAATGTAAGCATTATCGGCATAAAAGTATTCATTGATTTTTGCATTTGCTGCTGTGCTGGATCCTGTGGCGTATTTTTATTCATAGCCATCATTGCTCTTTGTGAGAATACCATTGTTACAGCAAACAGAAGTATTAAGAATAATACATCATAGTGGAACGCTGTCTTAACTTCTTTTGTAGGAATAGTACTGATTAAAATACCATCTTTTCTTACAAAAGTCATTTTTTCAGTTTCTTTTGTCTGAATATCTGTTACATCAATTTCAGCTTTCTCAATCTGATCAAGCTGGCTGAATTTTAAATTTAAATTATCAAGACTGATTTTGAAATCAACAGGCTGGCCTGGAGTAAGTTCGCCTTGAACCTCAACAGCCTTGTTAGGTTTTACGATTTTTACATTTAATAATGGTTCTTCTTCACCTGTTAGATAAACTTTTGCAGTTTTACCTGTCATAAATGTATCATATTTTGAAACCCCGAGAGTACCATCGTGAGAAACTCCCGCAGAAGTTTTTAATGTTGCATCCAATCTTTTGATAAATAAAAACTGAGAATCGCCCGCCATTTGGATAAATTGCGGACTCATTAATGTTGAATACAATAATATAAATATCGGCATTTGGATTAAAAGAGGAAAACAGCCTGCCATAGGATTAAATTTATGTTCTTTGTAGAACTCCATCATCTTTTGCTGCATCATTTGAGGATTGCTCTTGTAGCGTTCCTGAATTGCTTTCATTTTAGGCTGAAGCATTTGCATTGTTCTCATAGAACGCTGCTGAGATAAGCCTAAAGGCCACATTAGAGCCCTTACTATAATTGTCAGTAAAATTATACCAATACCGTAGCTTCCCGCAACAGAAAGCATTTTTAAAACTTTAATGGTTAGTGTAGTAAAATCCATGTCCTCTTCCCTAAGTTATTCTAATATCAAAAAAGTGTACGTAAGTACACTTTCAAAATACTTTAAATATACCCGTCAGTCAAGAGGTGCTTATTACCCCTCATTCTCTTTGTTAGCATTTGAGCTTATTGTATTCAAACGTCTTGCAGGGTCTGTGATATGAGTAATTCTTAATCCAAAGTTATCTTCTATAACTACAACTTCACCATAAGCAATCAGCTTGCCGTTTGCATACAATTCTACAGGTTCACCCGCAGCTTTATTTAAGGTTACAATAGAACCCTTTGTGAGCTCCAAAACTTTCTTAATAGGAAGTTCTGTTTTTCCAAGCTCAACAGTAAGCTGTAATTTTACATCAAGCAGAATGTTCAAATTCTGGTTAGGCGGTCCCTGCACCTGATCTAAGTCTTCAAAAGAAGCAAACTGAACAGGCTGCACTGTTACTGTCTTATCCTCATGCTTTTCTTCGGGTTCAAATGCTTCGGGTGTAAAATCAGCCTCTGCATCATCTGCGCCTTGACTTAGTTCCGTATCTTTTATATCGTCATCATCCAGCATCTAAAACCTCTCTAAAAATAGTTCCTTAGTAACTCATGCATTTCATCATATACATCTGTTATTTTAACACAAATTTTATCTTTTAATGTTCCGGGTCTGGCAAAGAACTTTTTCTCTCCATTTACCTTAACAATTAAATCATCTTGAACTTTATTATCAAGCTTAATGATATCACCTTCTGACAATTGCAGAAAATCATCAAGAGTTATGCTGCACTGTCCGAATTGAACCCTTAAATCAACATTTGAAGTATTGATTTTAGAAATCATTTTCAATCTTTCATCATTAGAAGCAACAAGCCCCTTTGTCTGGAAAATATGCTGTGTGCTCAAATGTCCAAGAACTGTTTCTAATACAGGATAAGGGAAGCATAGACTAAATAAGCCGAAATGCTTGCCTGATATCTGAACTTCGAAAGTTAAAAGAGCAACAATTTCACCGGCTGTTGCAACCTGAATTGACTGGTAATTATCATCAAGACTTATAAATTTTCCTGTTACAGGAATAATTGTATTCCAGGAATCTTCAAGAGATTTAATAATAATATTAATAACTTTTTTTGCAAGAGCTTTTTCAATATCAGTAAGTTCGCGGGTCTGATTTTCAATATTACCGACACCGCCCAGCATTCTGTTTACAATACAGGATATTACCTCAAAACTTATACCCAGCAATACCTGACCGGAAAGAGGCTCAAACTCAAAAACCCCTACGCTAATTGGAGATGGCATTGATCTTACAAACTCTTCATATGTAAGCTGGTCAACAGATACAATCTCAATTTCCACACGCATACGGAGATAACCGCTCAAAACAAGAGAAATCGCCTTAGAAAACTCTCTATGTATATCTCTTAAAGCCCTGAGGTTATCCTTCGAAAATTTATCCGGACGTCTGAAGTTATATAGTTTATAACTCTTGTGTTCCGAATCAGAAAATTCATCTTCAAAGAAATTTGTATCTGTTAAGTTGTTATTAATACTTTCTGCCATTTGTCCCTGTTTTTATCCCTTACTGGATAATAAATTGTCCAAAACTTACTCTTAAAACTTCTCTCTCGCCGCCTAGAATTGAATTAATGTCATTTGTAATTTGTTCTTTAGCAAGTTCTTTTCCGGCTGCAGTTGCAAGCTCTGTAGAAGTCTTACTTGAAAGATTTGTTATAACAGCATCTCTTATTGCCGGTTTAAACTGATTCATTTCTTTTTGTATTGCTTCCATCGGATCAACCGGAGCAGCAGCTTCTCCATGACCACCATGCCCGCCGCCTTTTGCCGGCTCAGCTTCCGGAAAATCAGTATCCTTCTTTGTAACTTCTATTGCTACATTGACTTTCAAATATTTCTTCTGGCTTTCGTCGCAAAGGTTTAAAATAAAATCGCCTAAATCAACAATAATACCTTTTTGTATCTGGTCTTCATCCCCGCCTTCTTCCCCTAGCTCTTCTTGAGATGTATTAAGAGAACCTATTTTCTGGGTTATAAGATTTTCCATTACTACATAGTTAACACCGGCAAATACCACAAACATTATTACAATTGATGATATTGTTAAGATTAAAAACTTTGTAAAGTCTTGTTGACCGTTATTTCCAGCCTTTTCGTTTTCAGCCATACTATTCTCCACTTATACTACATAGTATTATTATATCAATGCGGTTATCAGATTTACCACCATTATTTGATGTATTTATATCCGGCATATATTCCCCGTAACCAACCGTATAAATTCTATCCACTGGCAGCTTTGGTTCTGATTTTACAAATTCCTCTCCAATATTGCCTGCAATAACAGATGCAAATTCCCAATTTTTCATATTTATGCCTTCAGGAATTTTTTCTGTATGCACCTCTATTATAACAGGATTTTTTATTTTTGCCAAAAAATATTCAATACATAAAAGTTTTTCATACAACTGCGGAGTGATTTTTTGAAAATTGTATTCAGGATTTTCAAAAGGAATACGTATAATAATCCCTCTAATATCTCTCTTAATTGCAACACCATCACAATGCGACAGCGCTGCTACAGCAGAAGAATAAATATTGTTTGTGCAGTATTCGTTTAATATATATAAAGGTTCTGCCTGTACAAGACAAATCTGAAATATAATACTAAAAAATATTAATAAACATTTCTTCATCCTAACATAATTAATAAATTATTTGAGAAATTAAATTGCTGCTCTGGGGAATAGTCTGTTGCTTCTATATCCGGATGTATATATAATATTGTTATGGGGAAGTTTGATTTATTTAACAAATTTAACAGTGCCGTTATCGTCATTAATAACAACAAAGAAGCTGTTTTCAGAAATAATGTCTTTAAACGGATATTTCCTGATTACAAAAATCTTGAAAAGTTTTCTCATAAACTTAATTATAATGTTTGCGCACTTGTAAGTAACGATGTTAGTGTGCATTCGCCTATAGTTCAGGCTCTAGCCTCAATTGAAGATTTTTCGGCATATATTACATATCAGACTTCAGGAAACGAACTTTTTTACTATGATATGAATTCGACACGCAAAGGACAATATAATATAATAGTGTTTACAGATGTAACTGCAAAGACCAAATTTGAAACCCTTTTAATAAAAAATCAAAACTTCCAGAAAAAAATATCACTGCTTGAAGACGATAACCGGAATTTATCAAAAGTTAAACTTCAAGCACAGTCACAGGCTATGAAGCTTCTTTTACTTAATAATATTTCCAATATTATAAGGGAGTCTATCGATACATCAGTAATATTGAAATCTGCTCTTGAAGAACTTGCGCAAATGTTTGGCGCATTTAGAGGATATTACGCTGAAGCAGACGGTTCTAAATTTATCATAAGAGAATCTTTAGACAAAAAAGAAACTGGATTAGAAATATCTTTTGACAACGATGTTAATAATTTTATAAAACAAGGGCGGGTTTCTTGCCTTACGTGTATGAAAGAATTTAAGGAAGCCAAACCTTTCAGAGAAATTGTCCAGAGAGTTGTTCTTCCAATCTATCATCTTAATAAATTATTAGGAATAATTGTTCTTTCTACAAAACAAAAAACAAAACTTGATGACACACTTGAAGTTTTAAACGGTGTATCTTCCCAGCTTGGAAATGCAATAATTCAGGCAGAACTTTATAAAAAGAACGAAAAAATGGTCAAAGATTTGACCAAAACACTGGAAGAATTAAAAGATACCCAGCTTAAACTTATTAACTCGGAAAAAATGGCCTCTTTAGGCCAGCTGGTGGCCGGAGTTGCACATGAAATTAATACACCTGTAGCTTCAATAAAATCTAACAATGAAATTACAAAAAAAATAATCGCGCAAATTAAAGATGCAGACATCTGCGAATTATTGCAAGAAATAAATGAAATTGATACAGAAGCAATCGCAAGAATTAACCGCCTTGTGGTTTCATTAAGAAAATTCGTAAGACTTGATGAAGCTGAACTTCAGGAAGCAGATATAAATAAGGAAATTGATTTAACCTTAGATTTAATCAGACACGAAACTAAAAACAGAATAGAAATTATTAAAAATTATTCAAAGCTTCCGCCGATAAAATGTTATCCAAATATGTTAAATCAAGTCTTTATGAATATTCTGGTAAATGCAACGCATGCAATAAAAGAGAAGGGAACTATCACTATTGACACAAATTATAAAAATAATAATCTTTTGGTTAAAATTAAAGATACCGGATGCGGAATAAAAGAACCTGACAAAATATTCTTTGCCGGATATACGACAAAGGGAGTTGGAGTTGGAACAGGCTTAGGGCTTGCAATTTCACAAAAGATCATTGAAAAACACAACGGAAAAATAACAGTAAAAACTAAATTAAATGAAGGAAGTGAATTCACTATTACTATCCCGAGTAAGTAGTATTCTTTACAAAATGTAAAGAGCAGTTTTTCAATCTATTATTAACTTTCAAGAATATAGTAATTATAATAATAATTAATTTTTGTAAAAATATCTGGTAGAGTAGTTATAAAAATGTCAAAATATGGTATATTAATACTACCGAGATTAAGTGTAAATTTTACCCTAAATAGTAGGGAATGTAACAAAAATTTAACAAATCAAAAGATAAAGGCAATTTAAAATAAAAACAATACTTTATATTACTGTGTAGAAGTAAAAATATGTTTGCATATCGGAGGTAACGTGTATGGCAATTACAGTGAACAGCAAAAAGAAACAAGTCAAAAAAACTTTTCAGGAATTGATTAATGACTTGATGACATCAAGTTCTGAAAAAGTTAGATATAATGCTGCCCGTGTATTAGGAGAAATGGGCGATTCTAAAGCTGTTGAACCGTTGATAGATGTATTAAAAAATGATAAAAATGGTTCTGTTCGTTTATATGCCGCTCGTGCATTGGGCGAATTGGGTGATTCTAAAGCTACCGAACATTTAATTGAGTCTTTAAGAGAAGACCGTAACGTTGATGTTAGAGTTCGTGCAGCACGTGCTTTAGGACGTTTGGGCGGCAAAATCGTTGTTGAACCGCTTGTAGAAGCTCTTAATGATGAAAACTCTCAAGTTTGTATTACAGCAACTGACGCACTTATTGAAATCGGAGATGTTGCTACTGACGCATTAATTAAATCTCTTGATCACGAAAAAGTTAATGTAAGATGCGATGCTACTCGTGCTTTGGGCGAAATCGGCAATAAAAAATGCGTTGATAAAATTATTAATATGTTATATGACGAATGGGTTAACGTTAGAATTTATGCAGTAACTTCTTTGGGTAAATTGAATGATAAAAAAGCTGTTCCTGCATTAATTGATGTTATGAAAAACCGTTCTGAAAACGATTTGGTTAGAGCTGGTGCAGCTGCTGCATTAGGTGTTCTTCGCGATCAAAGAGCTCTTCTACCATTGAGAGAATTAATTATGGAAGCTGAAGAGTTAGGTGAATTAGAAGATACTGCTCTTAAATCTTTCAAAAAGATTATGGCTGCAAACTGGCAGGCTATTCCTGGTGCTACTCAGCAAAAGAAACCTGCTAATTCATTCTAATAAATAGTTAACAACAAAAACGGCCTTGATTAAAATCAAGGCCGTTTTTGTTATGTTACATTGTAACAAAAAGGCAATTTTTTAACTCATAAATACTTTTTATAATAAGAATGGGGATTTATGGGATATCAATTTATAATAAAAAAATTCATACAAAAGCCGGAACTTGGACTCAATGTTAACTTTACAAGATTAACAAGCGGTTCTAAAGATATGAGTATTGCTCTTGCAGAACAAAGTTCAAGGGCAATGCGCAAAGCTGATTTAGGAACAACAGCTTATCAAATAGGAGAGGAATTAACCTCAAAGTTTCCACATGCCAAAACTCAGGTTGATAATATATTTGGACATTTGAATAGCGTTGAAAAAATTACAAATCGTCCGAAAGGTCCCGTATCAATAATAACTAAACTTGAAAGAGGAATAAAACAGGGCAAGATTAACTCTTATGATACAGCTCTTAAATATATAGGAGATGGAGTTGGGTCAAGAATTATTACCAAACCGCTACCTAAATTATCAAAAAATCAGATTAAAGCGATGATGAATGACATGAGAATAAATGGAAGCCCATTGAGTTCTTCCGAGAAAAAATTACTTCAAAAATATATTTACAATCAGCCAATGCCACAGCAAGATGCAGACAAAGCTTTTCCTTTATTTGAAAAATTTGCACAGCCGCTAATTGAACAGCGTTCTAAGCAGGTTGTTGATGATTTATCTATTTCTATAGCTGCAAACAGAATTAAAAAGGGAGAGCTTTCTATACATCAAATTAAAGAACAGGGCCTTCTCAAAGAAGAGCTAATAAACCGTTTAGAAACCGAAACTATTGAAGATTTAGAAGTTCTGCTTATAAATAATTACAGGGGCGGACATGGCTTGCCGGAATTTAGCAGCAGACAGATACAAGCGTTGAGAAAAATTTGCGGAAATAATGTTATAATAAATTCCAGACCGGATTTAGCCGGTTACAGCAAGTTTCCTAACTATAAGTATACAAAAGAGGAAGTGAAAAAATTTGCAGTAAAAGCTTCCGGATATAGAACTGCACAAATGAATATAATACACTCCAACGGTGTAAGAGGAGAGCTTCAGTTCAGAGGGCCTCTTACAAACTACTTTGGAGAATATGAACATATTGCATATGATTTAAGACAGGGTAAAAATACATTAGGACCGCTGTTTAATGATTACAAACGTGAAATTTCAAAACTGCCAGATTGGAAATATGAAAAATATAATGCTTATCTTGAAGGATGTTATAATTATTATTACCGTCTTGAATTGGGCTTACCCGCAGCAAAACCAAAACTTCCTAAAGGTTTTAACAAAGTTTTATCTGAAGAAAATATGAAAAAACTTCACGAAGCCAATGAAAAAAGACTAAGCGAATTAAAAACAGGATTTAAAGCGCACTTTGAAGAAGTTGCATAACCGGAGTTATATATGATAAAATACGATATTAAAAAGATTAGTGAAAAAAATATAAGGATGATACCAAGAAAAATGGTAGAAATTTCTGAACAAATAAATCAAATTACCGCAAAAATGAAAGGCCGGATTGAGAAAGAAATACCTGATACTGGCTATTTTAGAAACTTTGCGGAAGATTTTGAAAACAAAAATAAAAATATATATGCAAGAGCAATATCAATGAGCATTGAGAAAGATGAAAATATTGACGGTCACGCACTGCTTCTGCTTTCTGCACTTCATCCGTCTATGAATATTGATGCTTCATCAATGCTTGTCTGCGGAAAACGCGATGACATTTTAAGCTTTATGAATAAAGAAAATTTTACAAAAAAAGTTGAGGAAGAAATTATCAAACTTTCAAATTCTTTAAAAAGGATTTAAAAAAAAAGAGGGTAAATACCCTCTTTTTTTTATATTACATCTTTATCAAAATTTTTATACTCTCTTTATCTTTATTTGCTTCAAAGGCTTCTATTGCATCATCTATACTATAAATTCCGCTTATAAACGGTGTAAAGTCAATTCTTTTATTCTTTAAAAGCCGCAAAGCCGGCGGGAATTGACCGCAGCGGGAGCCAAGTACAGTTATTTCATCTATTACTATTGGTGCAAGGTTAAGTTCTTTTCCAGATGCAACAGTACTTTTTAAAACCAGAACTCCTCTCGGTTTTGTAAGTGACATTGAAGTTTCAAACCCGGATGCTGTTCCTGTTGCTTCAACAACAACATCATATTTTTTCTCCGGAGTAAATGAGTTTAAAAGTTGTGTTTTTACTCCTTGCGCAGAGGCAATGTCTAATTTATTCCGGTGTTTGCCGACAAGAAGCACATCAAGATTCTGTGCATTCAGCGTCAGAGCTGTAGTCAGCCCTAATTTTCCATCCCCTAAAACAACAACTTTTTGCATTGGCTGTATATGAAGCTGTTCTGTAATTTCACATGCAGCAGCAAGAGGTTCTACAAAAACAGCCTGCTCATCTGTCACATTATCCGGAACTTCAAATAAAACATTAACAGGCATTGTCATGTATTCTGCAAAACACCCGTCTTTTCTCCAGATACCAAGGGTATGTCTATTCGGACAATGGCGGTAATTCTTTTGAGCACACCATTCACACTCAGGGTCATTACATCCATAGCTTATTTCTGCTACAACCCTTTTGCCAACCCATGATTGGTCAGCTCCATTTACTTCTTCTACAATCCCGACAAACTCGTGTCCAAGTATGCCAACATATCCCATATAGCCTTTTGTAATTTCAAAATCTGTATTACAAATTCCGGCCAGAGTTACCCTTATAAGAGCTTCACCTTCTGCTGGAACAGGCTTCTCGTAATTCTTATCAAGTTTCAATTCATTATCAAATACAATTGCTTTCATAAACCAACCCCCCTCGTATTTTAAACATAGCATAAATATTGCACTCTGGGTTTAGATGTAAAAAACTCTTTACAATTCTTAGGTTAGTTTTAAAAATGGTGTAATATATTCTTGTACTCGATTTTGAAACAAGGCTGTAAGGCTGCGTAGGAGAAATCTTCCAAGGGTATGAGGGATTATAATCCCCTATGGATAATAGTTTAGGAGGTTAGAGATGCGGCATTGCTGTCAATTTAACCCTGATGATGTTTATTATCTCAGGGAAAATAATTTGTTTTCTTCAAGAAAACTTTCAATAGGTTTTTGTCCAATCTGTTCAAAGCCGGTTTGTGAGCTTGTTGAATGGAGATTTGACGGAATTATGCATAAAACTTCTGTATCAGGAATTAAAGCAAACGATTTGATGATTAAACATAAGGACGAAATTGTTTATTCACTAAGAGAGTATAATTATTCAAAAATCAAGTCAAAACCTTTCGGCTGGATATTTGGAATTAATAAATCTGTAAAATCAGGAAATGGAGAAAAAATTAAACAGTATGCTTCTGATTTTTACGGGAACAAAGAATTGATAAAAAGTTTTTAATATTTTTCGACCGGAGACTCTCGTTTCACCTTTCTCTCTCTCGTTATACTCCTGTACATTTAACCCTTTCTCCGGTCTTTTTCTTTGTGCTACGGGAGACAAAAGTATAACTACAAGCTTCATCATAAACTAAAAGTCTCCCTCTTTTGTAAAACTACAAATATAACGCGAGATTACACATGTAAAAGAACTCAGGCAACGGAGATTATGGCTAAAAAAACTAAAAAACAAATTGTAAATGAAAAGCACATAGAACTTTATGACAAAACTTTGTCTGTTTTGGATTTCTTATTGACTGAATTTGCACATGACATTAAATATGCAGAATTTGAATATCTTGATATCCCCAAAAATACACTTGCTACAATGGATTTTATTATTTCCTCAATTACGAAAGTACAGAAGGGCCAAAGACTTGCACTCGGATTAGATAACGAAATGGCTGAAAATGAAGAACCGCAAATTAACATCATTGAAGGGCTTTCTGAGGAAAAAATATGATACGTGTATTAATACCTTCTGATAAAGAATTTTTATCTTATAAAGATGAGTGCAAAAAGTTATATACAAAAGTTCAGGATAAAATTTGCGACCCAAACTCTTTTGAATTTATTTCTACAAAGACTCTCTTTTATATGTTTATTGATGATACAGTTCTCGTAGGTGCTATTTATTATTTTATTGATGAAGACGAAAAACTCTTTCTAAACGGATTTTCAAAAAGAAAAATGTTTCGACAAAACCTTGAATGTCTTAAGCTTTCTACCACCTGGTTTAATTGTGATATCTATGCAGAAGCCCAGAATCGTGCGTCTGCACTATGTCTTTTAAAATGCGGATTTATAAGATTAAATAATAATACTTTTAGGAAAACTACCATCGATACCAGCGGCCTAAAAGGCAGACTTCTTTCTTAGCCAGATGCATACGAAACAACACTTTACGCAAGCTTGTAAGATTGTCAAATAAAGAAACCTTCTCTTTATACTTTTTAGCATAATCTAAGATAAGGTTTTTAGGATAATCAATTTCAAAATTATTATACCAGCTTGATAAAAGCATTCCCAGAAACCAGCCGCTTTGACGTACGACACGTGTTTTTACCAGAGGATTTAATTTATCTTGAAAGAATAAGCTTCCATTAATCCTTGCTTGACAGGGTTTATCTATAAAAGCCGCAACTCTATAACCGTTCTTCAATAAAAGTTGAGATAATCCAATCTCATAATTTAATATTATGTCATCCTTATGTTTTTGTTTTTCGATACTTGATATAAAGTTCTTAAATAAATCGGATCTAAACACCTCTTTTTTAAACACCATAAAAAAGCTTTGTATGTGGAAATCAACATCAATACAATGACTGTTCATTCCCCAGAAATCACATTGTTTATCCTGCATCTCATCAAAAACTTTGTCTAATGAATATAATGGTCCCAGGCAGCTGTCGTTTGCAAAGATTAATTCATCGGTATCATCTGGTATATGGCTAAACCCGCGTTTATATGATCCAAAATCATATTCACCATGCGGAGTTGCAATAACAAGTTTAACCAGAGGCTGTACCTTTGAAATTTCTGACTCAGGAAGATTTGAATCTGACACAAAGATTATTGTATCAGCAACCTTTCTCAATTCTTTCAGATAATATAATACATATTCTTGAATCGAATTATATTTATCATAATGAGCAAATACTACTGCTCTATGCATATCTTTTTCCCCATGGTTTTTTCTTTTTTATCTTTAAAGTCATACCTAATAGTCTATACTTATGACAATCCCAGATTTCTTCATATGAGAATAAACGATGATACCACTTTACAGTTAATTTTTTATAAATCTTAGCATCAACCTTTGCAATTGGATTAAACTCAATTTGACTTGATGACAAACTGCCATAATGATAAATAGTACATCCGCAAATTCTATAATTTTGCCTTTTCATTCTCTGACAGTGAGTAAAAATCCAACTGTCGCCGTATACTATCTTTATTTCATCAGGAATCCTGTTATAAGCCTCTTTAAAGAAAAACATTGCTATCCCGTAATAATCATCCATAAAATTAGTCGGTTCTAAGTAAATATTCTCCTTTTGAGGATGACAAAATGTTTCAGGAAGCGGTTCAATCCCCATCCCGTTTACCCCAACTATCCCCATTTCACTACTCATACTGGACGCAACATCTCCGCAATAGTTTTCAGGAAGAATTATATCGTCATTTAATAATGCCACGATTTCTGTTTTGGCTTTTGCGACACCTAAATTCCACGATGGATTTACAAATAAGTTTTCTTCTGGAGTTATAACTGTAAGCTTATTGCTGGAGTGTTTGAAACCTATCAAAGAATTATCTATAAGGAGAATTTCAGTAACAGCTGTATCACGTTCAAGTGCTTCTATGAGTTTTGTTAGTATCTCCTTATTTTTCTGAAGCGTAGGAATAACTGCTGTAACTCCTGCTATTTTTTTTTCAGTCATTATTTTACTCCGTTTTTATTACTTTTGTACAACATGTTATCACAAACAATCATTTTATAATCGTTTTTGACACTTATCGGCTATTCTTATCGCATAGGAGGTTAAATGGTAACTAGAATTAGGATAATCTACAAAAAGTATGAAGGACGACACAATGATATTTGATGATAAATATTTTATAGGACGTAAAATTAAAAGTTTTAGAAAGAAAAGAGGGCTTACTCAGGCAGAGTTAGCAGAAAAGATTGACCTGAGTGAAAAACATATTAGCAAAATTGAAGCCAGTATTCACGTACCATCATTATCAGCGTTCTTTAAAATTGCAGAAGCACTTGAAATTGGTATGGAAGAGTTCGGATTTGAACTAAAGACTGATGGCAATCCTGATAGAGAAGAATTAATTAAATGCATCTTTGATTCAACGGACGAAGAAATAAAACTTCTTTTGTCTGTTGTGAAATGCTTAAAAGAAAATTTACATAAGTTTAACTAATATTAAGAGAAATTTTTATAAGCAGCTATTTGTCGTATAAATTACGGCTTTATTTTTACATAGCTTTACGTATGATTTAACAGGAGCGCAGCTCCAGAAAGGATTATTATGTCTTTTGAGTACATTATTGAAAAAGATAACTCTACAAAAAAATTAAGCACAGAAGAAGAATCAATTCTTATAAAAAAGATTTCATCAAAATTTTCAGCACTAAATTCAGAACGCGCACATAACCTCGAGATGGCATCCAATCTGGCAAATGAAATCTTTTTTAAAAACGATTTCAAATCTATTTCGGATAAATCTCAAAAATGGAAAGCAAAAGTCAAAATGTGCAAAACATTTATGTTTTACCAAACGCTCAAAGCCTTTATCTGGAGAAATACTTATGCAAATGTTAATTCTATGTTTGACGTGTCGGGAGAAAATCACGACTCAAATAACGCCTCAAACAAACAAAAAGCAATGCTGGTTGACATTCTTGAAAAAATGGGTTATCAGAGAACCTGCGACCAGATTATCGATCACGCTTTACTTTATGGTGAATTAATCTCTTTTACTGCCTGGAAAAAGAACTATGAAGAATACAGAAGACCTATAGATTTCTTTAAAAATTTGTTCTCTTCCGATGTACAGAAACTTCCGCTTATTCTTGATGCAATTGCAAAAGGTAAAAATTTCTGGGTTGATACAAAAAAAATCTATGACAATCCATACATTTATCCAGTAGATCCGGCAGATTTAGTTTTCGATACTTCACAGAGAGACAATTGGGACAGCTGTCCTAAAATTTACAGAACTTACAAAACTCCTTCAGAAATTATTAATAACAAGTATTACTCTTTTTCAGAAGAAGAAATTGAAGAGATAAAAAAACTTGTAAATGATAACAGTTCTAAATATTTAAAAACTCAGGATCAAATTGTTAAAGGCTCTACTGTAGAAGTACTTGAGCACTGGGGAGATTTAAAACTCTCTGACGGTACGCTGCTTAAAAATTGGCATGCCGTCGTTATTGGGCGAAAATATCTGGCACTTTTCGGTAAAAATGAAGGGATTATAAATCCGTTCTCATACGGGGCATTTATAGTTGACCCTGAAACTAAGCGAGGTATTAGCCCACTATATTCTGTTTTATCGCTTGCTCATTTTCAGGAAGAGCTTTTGAATAGAACATGCAACCTTCAAGCCTTAAGCGAAAATCCTCCGCTTCTTGCTCCAGAAGGTTTCTTTGATGAAGATGAAATTAACCTGTATCCTGGGAAAATTATTGAATACGGAGATAACCTTTCCCCAGCCGCAGCATTTCAACAGTTTACGTTT
This sequence comes from Candidatus Gastranaerophilales bacterium, assembly GCA_900552525.1. Lineage (GTDB taxonomy): Bacteria > Cyanobacteriota > Vampirovibrionia > Gastranaerophilales > Gastranaerophilaceae > CAG-196. Next base: position 77,701 of record UNSK01000005.1, read on the forward strand.
AACCCGGGAGTTTTCCTTCAGGATATATCTTTCTTAAATGACTTAATGGCAGAAGTTTCAGGTATTTTCCCTAACATGGTGGGGGCAGTGGAAACAACTTCATCCAAAACAGCCACTGAAATTAATACTAAAACACAAGGTCAGATGACAAGACTTTCTATGATTGTTGATACTATTAACCAGGATTTGATTATTCCAAATGTAGAAAAGGTTGCAAAGCTCTGCGCCGATTTCAAATCAGGAGTTGAAACAATATTTGTAAACCACGAAAACCAGCAGGAAGTTATAGAAGTTGATGACTTTACGCGTCAAGGTGAATATAAATATATGTACGCAGATTCGTCTATGACAACACAAAAATCAGAACAAGCTGATTTAGTTGTACAAGCTATAGAAAAATTTGCATCACTAATCCCCCTTAATCTGCAAGAAATATTTGTCTGGTATTTTGAACAAAAAGGTGTAGATAATCCAGAACGATTCCTTGGAGGGGTAAATGCTGAGATAAATAGTACTTTGCCTGTCAATGAAATAACAAACGTTCCTCAAAAAAAAGGAGTATACTATGGCTAATAAAATTCTAAAAGGCGGTATAAGTAATTACATATATAGGTGGGATACTAATGCCGGTGCGTGTGATAGTTGTCAAGAACTAAATAACACTATTTATAATTCTGAAAATGACATACCGGAAAAACCACATCCAAACTGCAAATGTTCTGTTGAAATGATTGAAGAATATGTATACCACGGAACAAATGCGAAAATACCAAAAGGATACAAAGAAATAGACAATAATTATAGTGAATTTAAACATGCCAGACAAAAATCAAATTATTAATAAAATAAACAGCCCGAATGCAAATGGAATATATAATATCCAAAAATAACAATAAAATACCCGAACAAATAATTTGTAGTTTTTGTTGTTTATAAGCAAAGTATTTTTTATTGGGAAACGAATTTTATTATCAATGACGATAAAAATTATCAAACTTAAAAATATCAAAAATAAAACTGCATTGTAATGAACATAAATTGATAAAAGCCCGACAAAAGCAGAAAAATCAGTAATTTTATTAGTAAAACAATACAAGATCACAATAAAAATTATTATATAAACAATTCCTGCAATTAAGGTAGTTTTCTCTCTTTGGCTTTCTAACAATAAAAAAAATGGGATTGATAAGAAACAAATTACTAAAAGGGTTGTCAAACCGAAAGCCACAATACTAAAAAATAACACTGCTAAAATATCACCAAACAATAACTCTTTAATGCCTGGGATTAAGATAAGCAGCATACACATAAAATTTACAAATCCTATGAGTGCCAGAAAATTAGCGCTCAAGCGATTTGGCAAGTCTGAAAAATATTCTT